>DTPJ01000772.1 GCA_011334435.1 Candidatus Poribacteria bacterium
CTATTTCCCCCTTTGAAAAAGGTTCTCCTATTTCCCCCTTTGAAAAAGGTTCTCCTATTTCCCCCTTTGAAAAAGGTTCTCCTATTTCCCCCTTTGAAAAAGGGGGATAAAGGGGGATTTTAAGATTTCCTCTTCCTAATAAAAGTAAATTTGATTGGCTAACAACATTTTTTAACTCAAAATTGTCCAACCTTTAGTAAATAGAAAAAATGATATAAAAAGATGATCAAATTCATACTGATCAGCATACCTTAAAAATTGCAAACATATTTTATATGAATACCGCCAAAAATGCAAGGAAAAAGTATCTAAAGTCTGTAAACTATATCCACCCCTCTTCTATATTAATCTATGGCTAATTTTTTTCATAATTTCTTATGCTCTTATCCTTTCAAAATCACGTCTAAAGCCTTCTCGCATAACTTGTGTATCCATAGTATGCAAGACGAACCTTACACCTTCCTTTATCCATTTTACAGTCAAATCTGTATCAAAAAGATGTATTGCCACCGCAATGTTATGAGAATCGCAGATACTTATCACTCTTTTAACCGCAGTTTCAAACTCTGGATTTGTATATTGCCCCGGTATGCCCATTGAAATACTGAGGTCGTTTGGACCGATGAACACGACATCAATACCTTCAATATTCAACATATCTTCAAGATTCATCAGAGCAGGCATGCTTTCTATTCCGATCATAACGATATTATTTTGATTTATTTGTTCAAGGTATTGTTTAGAGTCCTCTGATGGAAATTCTTTTATCTCCATAGCCATATCTAACAATATTCCTTTAAGTGGACGCCATTTAGCAGCGCCAACAACCTCTTTGACCTGTGAGGCATTTTCGCAGTATGGAGCTAATATTCCCTGAGCACCGCCATCAATAGCCATAGTGACGTAATGTGCTGATGGAATAGGCACACGGACTATTGGCACAATTCCCGACTTACTAAGCGCCCATGCCATATCAGCAACTTCACTTCTGCTATATGGTGAATGTTCCGTATCAATGATCGCATAGTCAATACCTGTTCCAGCAAGCACGCCAGCCCATCTTGGATTTCGTGCCATGCTTAACATTGTTCCATAAACTATACCACCATCTTTTATTGTTTTTCGCAATTCTTCGCTATTCATCTTTCATCTCCAATTTAATGTTTGTTAGTAATAATATTGATATTTACGGGTCCTATAATACCTGATTTCAACGTTCCACAATAGTAAGTTGGTATCTTAACCGAACAGGTCATTTATCTTCATTGCCAATCACTTTACTCACAATTTCGCTGAGTTCCCTTACTTTATATGGTTTAGCGATTACTGCGGTAAAGCCATATTTTTTATATTCTGACATTATTGAATCGTTTGAGTATCCACTGGAAGCGATAGCTTTAATATTGGGGTCTGTTTTTAATAGAAATTTCATCGCTTCTTTTCCACCCATCCCGCCCGGCACGGTCAAGTCTAATATAACAACGTCGTAGGGATGCCCTGATTCCATTGCTTCACGATATAACCTTATCGCTTCTCCGCCATCATTAGCCTTTGTTACAGAATATCCCGCAGTCTCTAACATTTTTGTCGCAAGTTCACGAACCATATCATCATTATCCATAAGTAAAATATTGCCTTTTCCCATTATAGGTTCATAAACTAACTCCTCTTTTTCAGTTAATATCATTTCTGACAAAGCTGGAAGATAGATATAAAATGTAGAGCCTACTCCTATTTGTGATTCAACGTCAATATAACCATCATGGTTTCTAATTATAGAATACGAGGTTGCCAATCCAAGCCCACTACCTGTTTTTTTCGTTGTCCAATAAGGATCAAAAATCTTTGATAGATATTTTTCAGGAATGCCGATCCCATGATCTTTTATTGTGATTTTGACATATTCCCCATTTTTTAGTGGAAGACTATCTTCATTAATGAATACATTCTCTGCCCTAATCTCAATAATTCCACCGTCGGGCATTGCTTGATCTGCGTTGAGAATAATATTTGTTATTACTTGACTTATTTGACCTTCGTCAATATCCACAGCCCATAGGTCATTAGGTATAGATATTTCAGGACGGACATCAGTTCCTCGCAGAGCAAAATTTACAGAGTCCTTCAATATATGGGATATAGAGGTCGGACGCTTAATCGGCGCACCACCTTTTGAAAATGTTAGTAGTTGTTGTGTCAAATCTCTTGCCATAAGCGTAGCTTTCTCAGCTTCCAAAAGCCTTTCTGCTATTTTATCATAGTCTTTCTGAATTCTTGCCAGTGATATATTTCCAAGGATAGGAGTTAAAATATTATTGAGATCATGAGCTATTCCACCAGCGAATATGCCGAGAGACTCCAATTTTTGGATTTTCATAAGTTCTTGTTCTGTTCTACGCCTTTCGGTTATATCACTATAAAATCCCTCATATCGGGTTATCTCTCCATTTTCATTATAACGAGCTCTTACGCTAATAAGGGTATTTGCAATAGAGCCATCTTTTTTTATAAAATCAAGTTCTGAGCTTTTTAAGTATCCTTTATTCCTCATCTCATTAGCCAACATGGCTACTTGATTTTTGTCAAAACAAATATCTACAATAGGTTTTCCAATAAGTTCATCAGCTTTATCATATCCAAGCATATCAACACCTGCTTGATTTATTTGTAATATAGTGCCGTCAGAATTGAGAACTATTATTGGACTAAGAGTTAATTCAAACAGTGTTCTATATTCTTCCTCGCTTTTTCTCAGCGCTTCTTGGGTCATCTTAAATTCAGTTATCGGTATAATTAACTCAAGAGCAGAATTAATCTCCCCTTTTTCATCTCTCATAGCAGTTACAATTATCTGAAACCAAGAAATGCTTCTATCTGCATTTTTTGCTGGACTCTCATAAGTGTAGCTATCTAAATTTTCATCAAAAACTTTTTTAATACCACAATCAGAGCATATATTTTTAAGCCCAGCAAAGGTCTTATAACATTCTTTACCTTCAATATTTTCTCTGAAAAGCCCTTTTAGAACTCTATTTGCCCAGATTATCTTGAAATCCCTTGATATTACAGCCATAGAGACGTTCATATTTTTTGTGATAGTCTCAAGTCTATCTCTTTCTTCTTTCAGTGCTTGTTCTATTCTTTTTTGCTCAGTGATGTCACGAATTATTGATCCGACTGAATACCCATTTTCATTATCTATTGGAAATGCCCTTGACTGAACAGTTCGTATCTCTCCTGATGCGTTTATCAAATTATTTTCCATTATTCGGCTTGATATATCCGAATGTTTACCTTTTAGCAGTTGTTCTGAAATAGATTTGATTCTTTCATATATCTCTGGTGTTCTTCTCTCATCAGGAAGCAAACTATACTGAACATCCCATATATATTTCCCCAAAACTGATTCACTTTTTAGCCCTGATATATTTTCCAAAGCTTTATTCCATTCAACAATTTTTCCCTCTCTATTCACAATTGTTATTCCGTCGCTGGACATCTCAACAAATCTACGGAATAATTTTTCGCTTTTTCGTAGAGATTTTTCTGCTTTAATGCGCTCATTAGCTTCTAATTGGATGCGGATATTTGATTCTTTAAGCTCTGTTGTGCGTTTGTCAAGCATTTTTTCAAGGTGATCTTTATACTCCTGTAACTCCTTTTCCATATTTCTCTGTTCAGTTACATCTCTTAATATCCCTACAACGATAGCCCCTTTTTCAGATGGAACAGCAAATGTGGATGATTGGACTATCTTACGCCTTCCATCATAACATTGTATCTCTTTATCTATTGGTTGTTCATATTTTTTTGCAAGTTCCCCTGTTTTAAGGACTTCCAATAACATCGTTTTGATTTTATCATACAATTGATCAGATTTTTTTTCATCAGGGGCAAGCTGATATTGAATATCCCAGATATATTTGTCCATTGCATCAGATCGCTTTAATTCTAAAATTTTTTCCGCACTATCGTTCCATTCAACAATTTTCCCTTCTTCATCAGTGATAATAATAGCATCACTTGCTTTTTCTATTATGCTTTTCAATTGTGTTCCATTTAAACTTTTCTTGCCACCCATTTTGATTCTCCACGTTTCCCTCGCTTTTTTCCCCTCATCAATGGTTTATTTATATAGAGAAATAAAAATTAATTTTGATAGAATAATAAAAGTAATTAAAGAAAATTTCAAGTATATTTTATCAGAGCCTAATCTAAAAAGCCTTGATAACGTTTCAATTTGATGATATGCTAAAAAATAAATAGTTGTTAGGTTTTATTTGTTATTTGAATTAAATTTTCCCTTGCTTTTCCGCAAACAGAAAAGGAGAATAAAATGAAAAAAGGAACTCTTGCTTTATTGCTTGTTGTATCCATAATATCTGGTTTAGTTGGTGGTATCACATCAAAATTCATCTTTGATGGGAAATCGGCGATTGCCCAAGAAGAAACTTCTATCCAAGCCCAAGATTTCCGCCTTGTCAGCAAAGACGGCAAAGTTAAAGCGGCGCTTTCCATTTCACCAGATACGGGTGAACCCTTTCTTATTATCAACGGCAAAGATGAAAAATATAGATTAATGCTTAATCTTGATCGTGATAGCCCACAGATCATTCTAAGAGATGATAAAGCTCAAACTCGTCTTGTTATTGGAACGACTGAAATCACAAATAGGCTCAAGGGAACAATTGAAAGGCGTCCAGAATCATCATTGGTCATGTTTAACAAAGATGGTAAACTTATATGGTCTGCACCTTAATATGTTGGCTTATTAAGAGATTTTGAAGGGTTATCACTATGCAACTTGAATGTTTTTCAGTCAGTTAGTAATTCATAATGGATATGCAGTGTTTATTAATAAAGATAATTATCTTCATTCAAGGATTATAATGTTGGGTTTAAAAGATTTCTATGGTGGAAATATAGATCAAAGGCGTAAATACTGGACTTAAGGGTGGATTTGTTATAATACATGATGTCCCAGAACGGCAAATATGTATTATACTGATGAATGGTATATAGGTCTTGATGAGATTGTTTCTTTTCTACCAAAATAGATGAGCGAAGATTTGTCTGGGTGTTTAACCGCTTAAATCATCGCTACATCTATTTTTACTTCTTGATAATCTAATAGTAGATTTCTGTATAACCAAAATTATGCTTCTTGAGTTATAATCATTTTTACCTATTAAGTCATTAGAACGATTTAATTGATCCCCATGATGTGCTGAGCTTTCCACCAGATTCTACGCTCAAACCGAGTTTTATTTTCTCAGATAGCCAATTTTTCACAAACTCAACAACAACTTCACCACGGTTATCATCAGTAGGAGCAGGGTCTGGCCAGGCTTTCTGGATTAATGCAGCTATGATACCGTTAGTTTTCTTATGGACAGCAACAGCAGGATCGGCATCGTTTGGACCGGCTTCTGCAAAAGTGGTCACTTCCCAATCTGTCCCTTGGAATTGCTCAAGATGCCATGGACGGTCTGTGACAAAATCTTTAAGCGAAGGAAGGTATTTCTTACCATTGGCATTAACCTTCATATTATTGTTTCTACTGCCAAAAGATAAACCCGGAATGTTAAAGATGTTTGCTGCACCAGCTGCACCGTTGTCAGGGCTTCGGACTCCACCCTCATAGCTCATATAAAATATCCAATCTGCTATATTGATTACTACATTTCCGTCATAAATGAAATTTTCAACTACAGAACCATCAGGCTGTTTGTTTGGGAATGGATATAGACTGCTTGGGGTCGTCCCGCATGCAAGTATTATCACGTCAGGTTTCTTATCACCTGTTCGTTTCTTTGCCCATTCTCCAAGGTCTTTTTCTAACCCATCTCCATAGTCATTTATACTTGCAAAGATACCTTTAAGTCCTTTGATCATGTCATCTGCTTCCCTGCGACATGAGGCGTTGGATATCCAACCAGGGTTTGTGGGACCTGTATATAATGCTAAATCAGCACCTATTACTGACATTGAAAAGAACAATAATAAAAAACATGTTAATAATATCTTCATATTTTTCTACCTCCAAAACTTGATTTATCCGATAAATGGGTATTATCGTATTATGTGCTTATTAATTTGGGAAAAATATTTGAAATTGATGATTAGAATTGGAATTTGTACGCTTTGAGATTCTTCGTTCAGTCGATCATGATCAGAATGATAAGATTGACCATAATTACGAAGGCATATATAAAAGGCATATATAATTAGATAAAAGCAGTAAATAGGCGAGTTCTTTATCAGATTTTACAGTTAAAAAGGGATTTTGACAAAAAACTAACTGGCTAATCTGCTTTGATTTTACCCCAAGTTATACTTAATTTTCCTATTGAATCTACGCTAGTAAGAGCGCCCTTTTCTCTTAGCCAGTTGTTTATAAGTTCAACAACTACTTCTCCGCGATTATCTTCTGCGGCTGGAGGGTCTGGCCAAGCTTTTTGAATCATAGCAGCTATTATTCCACCAGTTTTTTTATGGACAGCCACCGCAGGGTCTGCATCGTTTGGACCTGATTCCGCAAAAGCAGTCACTTCCCAATCTGTCCCTTTGAACTGTTCAAGGTGCCATGGACGGTCTGTGACAAAATCTTTAAGCGAAGGAAGATATTTCTTACCATTGGCATTAACCTTCATATTATTGTTTCTACTGCCAAAAGATAAACCCGGAATGTTAAAGATGTTTGCTGC
>DTPJ01000009.1 GCA_011334435.1 Candidatus Poribacteria bacterium
CTTGGTGGAATGGGAGGAGGCGTAGCATATAATATTGAGGAATTTAAAGACATAGCTCAAAGAGGTATAGATGCAAGCCCTATCAACGAGATATTGATAGAGGAATCCGTTATCGGTTGGAAAGAATTTGAATTGGAGGTTATGCGAGATAAAAAGGACAATGTCGTAATAATTTGTTCAATTGAAAACATAGATCCAATGGGCATCCATACAGGCGATAGTATATGTGTTGCTCCTGCTCAGACGTTATCAGATAAAGAATATCAAACTATGCGAGACGCTGCTATTAAGATTATAAGGGAGATCGGCGTTGACACAGGGGGATCAAACATACAGTTTGCAGTCAATCCAGACGATGGAAGGCTTATGGTTATAGAGATGAACCCGAGAGTGTCAAGAAGTTCCGCCCTTGCATCAAAGGCAACAGGATTTCCGATAGCAAAGATAGCTGCAAAATTAGCGATAGGATATACGCTTGACGAGATACCAAATGATATAACTAAAAAAACTCCTGCATCATTTGAACCGACAATTGACTATGTTGTGACTAAGATCCCCAGATGGGCATTTGAGAAGTTTCCATCAGCGGACAATACCCTGACAACTCAAATGAAGTCCGTTGGAGAGGCAATGTCAATTGGCAGAACTTTTAAAGAGTCCTTCCAGAAAGGCTTGCGTTCATTAGAAATCAGAAAATATGGATTAGAAACTCCTTCCAACAACATAGACCCATCAACACTCCAAAGAAAACTTTTAATACCTAACCCAGACAGAGTGTTTTATATAAAATATGCTATACGAAATGGTATGTCAATTGATCAATTATATAGCTATACTAAAATAGATAGATTTTTCCTACATAATATAAAAGAGATCGTTGATGCAGAAGAGAAGATAATTAACTCTCGTGATAGCATATTGAGAAGTAATGACGGAGTGAAAGAAATTCTGAGAGAGGCGAAGCAATTTGGCTTTTCTGATATTCAATTAGCGAAAATGTGGGGCATTGAAGAGGATCAAGTCCGCAATATGAGGCTTAAACATGGCATTGAGGCGACGTTCAAGACAGTTGATACTTGCGCTGCTGAGTTTGAGGCATACACGCCATATTATTATTCAACTTATGAAACTGAGGACGAGGTCAAACATTCTGAAAAACGAAAAATAATGATACTTGGTGGAGGTCCTAACAGGATCGGTCAGGGGATAGAATTTGATTATTGTTGTGTCCATGCTTCCCTTGCGCTCAGAGAAGAAGGTTTTGAAACCATAATGGTCAATAGCAATCCTGAAACGGTAAGCACCGATTATGACATATCAAGTAGGTTATATTTTGAACCGCTTACGAGGGAAGATGTTTTGAATATAGTTGATAAAGAAAAACCTGACGGCGTGATAGTGCAATTTGGCGGACAAACTCCCCTTAACTTAGCTGTTCCGCTTGAAAAAGCTGGGGTGAATATATTAGGCACGAAGCCAGAAAATATAGATATTGCAGAGGATAGAAAGAAATTCAAGGTTCTTCTTGATAAACTTGGACTACGACAGCCTGCTAATGACACAGGGACTTCAATAGAAGAAGCAAAGGTCATCGCTGAAAGGATAGGTTATCCTGTCCTTGTTAGACCTTCTTATGTTCTTGGCGGTAGAGCTATGCAGATAGTTTATGACGAAAATGAACTTGCAGAGTATATGAAAAACGCTGTTGAGGCTTCGCCAGAGCGACCTATTTTGATTGACAAATATCTTGAAGATGCCATTGAAGTTGACGTTGATGCGGTTTCAGACGGAAAACATGTTGTCGTTGGTGGTATTATGGAGCATATAGAAGAAGCAGGCATCCATTCTGGCGACAGTATCTGTGTCCTTCCACCTTATACATTGTCAGATGAGCAGGTTGAAGAGATAAAACAGGCGACATATTCGCTTGCAAGAGAGCTTAACGTGATCGGACTGATGAATGTCCAATATGCCTTCAAAGGTGATGACCTATATGTGCTTGAAGTGAATCCGAGAGCATCTAGGACGGTGCCATTTGTCAGCAAGGCGATAGGTGTGCCGTTGGCGAAGATCGCAGCAAAAGTTATGGCAGGCAAAACTCTTGAAGAGCTTAAATTCACAGAGGAGGTTCATCCTGAGCATTTTTCAGTTAAAGGTCCTGTTTTCCCATTTTCAAGGTTCAGAGGTGTTGATCCTATATTGGGTCCTGAGATGAGATCAACGGGTGAAGTTATGGGCATAGATCATGATCTTGGAATGGCTTATGCAAAAGCTCAGATCGGAAGTGGAGCTAATTTGCCAACAGAAGGAACGGTCTTTATAAGCGTCAAAAATAAAGATAAACGGGCGATAATATTCATTGCGAAACAGCTTTATGATATGGGATTTAGAATATTGGCTACTCATGGCACTGCAAAAGTTTTAGCAAGGCAGGGAATAGAGGTTATCCCTGTCCACAGCATAAGGACAGGCAGACCGAATATCTTTGATTATATGAAGAACAATGAAGTTGACTTGATTATCAACACACCAACAGGACGAGAGTCAAGAACTGACGAGGATTTGATCAGAAAGACCGCAATTATTCAGAATATCCCTTGCATAACTACGGTTTTTGGTGCAATGGCAGCGGTCAATGGCATAAATGCGTTGAGGGAGAAAAAAGGGCTTATTGTCCAATCTTTGCAGGAGTATTATATCTGACATATTCGCTTATTGTGGGTATGGGAAAAATAGCTATATTTCAAACAACATAATTGAAACAAGAGTAATTAAATTATGCAACAACTGACATTTTTCAAAGATGAAGATAAAAAACTAATTAACCTAAAAGAAGCAAGTATTTGGGCTTCTCAATACATAAATCGTAAAGTCACCATCGCAAATATATCATATTTAATTCAATATGGAAGAATAGCAAAATATGAAAATAATGGCACCTTGTTGATAGATATTAATGAACTGAAAGATTATTACGACTCTTTTTCCAAAGAAAAAGAATGGAAAGAAATATTAGGAAACGATATTAATTGGCATTTATCATTTGTGGAATACACAGAAGCAGAAAGAACAAAACATGTTCATAGGTTACATCCTTACAAAGGTAAATTTATTCCTCAACTAGTAGAATATTTTCTTGACTCTCATACAGATAAGTTTAAAAAAGATGTCTATTTTCACAAAGGGGATATAGTATTAGACCCTTTCTGTGGAAGCGGGACAACTTTAGTTCAGGCAAACGAATTAGGTATACATTCCATTGGAATAGATATTTCTTCATTCAATACTATGATTACTGAGGTCAAAATAGAAAGACATGACTTAGTTCTGATTGCAAAAGTAATAAATGAGTTAACGTCAAAGTTAGCAAATTTTCAGAAGACGAAAAATAACATTGTTTTTGAACAGAATCTATTGTCAGAACTTACAAAATTTAACTATAAATATTTTCCATCTCCTGATTATAAAAGGAAAGTTAGAAAAGGTGAAATCAACGAAGAAAAATATGCAAAGGAAAAAGAAAGAGAATTTCTAAATATCTATTATGCCCTAATAGATAAATACCAAATAAAAATTTTACAGGATAAAAATATTACTTTTTTAGATAAATGGTTTTTGGCATCTGTAAGAGATGAAATAGATTTTTTGGTTGATGAATTAAAAACGATTAATGATGACGATGTAAAAAAGGTATTAGCTATTATTCTAAGCAGGACTGTTCGTTCTTGTAGAGCAACAACTCATGCTGATTTGGCGACCTTGAAAGAGCCAGTGACGAGTCCGTATTACTGCAAGAAGCATGGTAAAATCTGTAAACCAATATTTTCTATTATGAATTGGTGGAAAACATATACAGTTGATACATTAAGTCGGCTTAGAGAGTTTGACAAATTAAGGACCGATGCCTTTCAAATCTGTTTAACTGGGGATAGTAGATCAATAGATATTTATGAGGAAACTAAAAAGAAAAATACAGAGTTTGCCGAAAAAATATCAACACAAAAAATAAGAGGAATTTTTTCAAGTCCTCCCTACGTGGGACTTATTGATTATCATGAACAACACGCATACGCTTATGAACTATTTGGATTTAAGCGAAAAGATGAGTTAGAAATAGGTCCTTTGTTTAAGGGTTATGGTGAAGAAGCGAGAAATTCTTATATACAAGGCATAGCAGAAGTTCTTAAAAATTGTAAAAAATATCTTCAGAATGACTACGATATATTTTTAGTGGCTAATGATAAATTTAACCTTTACCCAAAGATTGCAATGCTATCCAGAATGAAAATCGTTGATAGATTTGAAAGACCTGTCCTTAATAGAGTGGAAAAAGATAGAAATTCCGCTTATTCAGAAACAATATTTCACTTAAAGGGGATATAAAATGGCTCTTACAAGGAAACAGACAAGAATAGTTGAAAGCACTATTAAGGAAAGTCTAAGAAACAAATTTCAATCATATAAACCGGAAACAAATAATATGCCCTTCCATTATCGCTTACTTGGTCGCGACAGAATGGCATTATTTTCTTTCATCCATTCCTTAAATACTACTTTTGGCACCTCTATTTTTGAACCTGTGGCTGAGACATTGGCAGGATTGAATTTTCCTATTGCACAAAAGCAATTTGTAGTAGGAGATACAATAAGTGAACAAGCCCAAGCTGAAATTCAGCACATTATTAATGAACTTACAATGGGGAAAAATCCGAACAAACAAAATGAAATTGAAAGAATACGAAAAGTTTGTAATAAAGGCATAATGAATAAATTAAGAACTGTAAAAGTAGATTTATTTGTCAAAAGCATTGACGGGATTATACATTTATTTGATTTGAAAACAGCTAAACCTAATATCAGTAATTTCAAAGATTTTAAGAGAACATTATTAGAATGGATAGCAATTTATTTAGCACAAAATCCAAATGCAGATGTTTATTCTTATATAGCTATTCCCTATAACCCTTACGAGCCAAAACCTTATGAAAGATGGACACTTAAAGGGATGCTGGATTTAGATAATGAATTAAAAGTAGCTGAGGAATTTTGGGATTTTCTTGGCGGAAGAGGAACATATTCAGAATTGCTGAACTGTTTTGAAAGAGCAGGCATTGAGTTAAGTCCCGAAATAGATCAGTATTTTTCAAAATTCAGAAATAGCAAGTAATGATAACATAATCTTGATGATTTTTAATATTTAAATAAATTTTTTGACAAATTAATTGCATAGGTTTATAATTAGATCAGAAATTATTGGTGTCTCAAACAGAACGAACTTACAAAAGATCGGGTATTTGTATGCCGTAAGGGGGTTAAGAATGTTTAAAAAGATAAGGGATCTACTGATTTTCGTTCTAATCGTTAGCTTGGCATTTTCAACGTTTGTCGGATGTGGATCGGACAATGATAATGGAGATAACGCAACTCCACCTGCTCTTCCGCCTGACTCATCTATGTCTATGGATTTAACAGCCTTTGGTGGGGGAAAAATGGCACCATCAAGTCAAGCCCCCGGCAAAAATTTCAGTAATGCAGCTGTCCGCGTTCTTTTGTTAGATACAGCAATCATCGTTGCTTTCCTACCTGCCACAGTAGTATTCAAGGCAGCAAAGAGTGTTGAACCGGTGAAACAAGATGATGGATCGTGGCTATGGAGTTATAAAACTGTATTTTTAGGGCAGAATTACGAAGCAAATTTAACTGCAAGCCTTGAGCCTGATAAAGTTATCTGGACAATGAAAGTCACTAATCCCGCATTTAAACCGCCTTTGAAGGATTTTCAATGGTATGTTGGGGAAAGTGCATTAAATAATTCATACGGAAACTGGCGATTTTTTGATCATACTACTCCAAACGAAGCGAATGAAATCGCCAGAATTGATTGGACTGTAAAATCGCTGACAAAAGGTGAACTTATATTCTCTTCCGAAGATAAAAAGAGTCAGATTTACGGCGATAAAGTCACATATAGCCTTGACGGCACAACTGCACTAATTACATATTTTGATGCGTCTGAAAATATGACAGCAGAGGTAACTTGGGATACAGCCACTACCGCTGGAGGGCTTAAAGTGCCGGGTTATAACAATGGTGAATGGGCATATTGGGATGAGAATAAACAAGACGTTGTAAAATAAAAATTGTAAGGGGACGGATAACATTCGCCCCCTTTTTATAAAAATTTATCTTATAGTTTTAATCGTTCCCCATGTAACAGCAGTTTTATCTAACGACGATACTGGGGATGCAGATGTCAACATAGCGTCGTAAAGAGCTTTGATCTGATCCTCTGTTAAGACGGAATTGAAGTAAGAAAAATCATCAATGGCGCCGAAAAACCAGTCATCTCTTTGTTGCCATGTTCCAAGTGAAAGGTTATAATTAGCTCCCTTCCCTGCTGGTGGAGGATTAGGAGTATTCGCTACTGGACCAAGTCCTCCTGTGTAATCTTTGGTTAAGACTTGCTTGCCGTTGACAAATCCTTTCAGCACAGCCCCATCATAAGTCCATGCTAATTGATACCACTTGTCATTATCAATGGTCACATTTGCGTTATCTCTCATTTGACCAGAACCGCCTCCGCCAACGGCGACAGGATCGTATATACGCCATACAACTGCGTTTCCTTTCCATTCCGCAGGTTTTGCCTCTGTTTCCAGATACCAAAGGTTGCTTCTCTCACAGACCGCTTGCCAGTAATTGCC
>DTPJ01000741.1 GCA_011334435.1 Candidatus Poribacteria bacterium
ACTGCTAATTTGGTCAAGGACATTGTAGGAAAAAATAATGGTAAAATTAGCGGAAGCCCAAAGGTTGTCGCAGGAAAAGTTAAAGAAGGTATGGAGTTTGATGGCGTAGATGACTTTCTTGATTGTGGAACAGATGAGAGCCTGAACCTTACAAAGGCAATCACGATTGAAACTTGGGTTATGCCAAAAGAAGCAGGCGAAGGTGGCAAAAATGCAGGTCCAGTATGCAAAGCACAAAGCGGAGCATGGGGCTGGCAATTGAGGTATAACTCGCCAGATAACAATTACATGGGGTTCCAATTTAATGCTGGCGGTTCTAAATGGATCTCTGTTGGTCAAAAGCTGATCCCCGGCGAATGGTATCATATCGTAGGCACTTATGACGGCAATGAGGCAAAATGTTATCTAAACGGGGTTGAAAAGAACAAAATGAATATGCCAAATATTAACAGCACGCCCGATCCATTTTTCATCGGTCAAGATGGCTGGGTAAACGTCTTCAATGGTGTTGTGGACGAAGTTAAAATTTATAACAGAGCCTTAACCAAAGATGAGGTGTTGCAAAATTATAATGCAAAATCTCAACTTGCTGTTGAATACAACGGCAAATTGTCTATCACATGGGGCGAGGCAAAAATAAAGAATTAAAGGGGGAAGTATAAAATGGCAAAAGTGCTTGTAATTTATCACACATTATCAGGAAATACTGAGAAGATGGCTAAGGCTGTTGCAGAGGGAGCAAGTAGCGTTGCCGGAACTGAGGTCATCGTGAAAAAAGCTTTTGATGCAACGCTTGAAGACTTCATAAACTGCGATGGTGTCGCTTTTGGGTCAGCGGATTATTTCAGTTACATAGCTGGTGCTGTAAAGGATTTCTTCGATCGGACTTTCTATCCATCAAGAGGCAAAGTTGATGGTAAACCTTGCATAACGTTTGGCACAGGTGGAGGCGGTGGAGACAAGGTAGTCGGAGTCCTTGAACGTATGTGCTTCAACGCTTTTAAATTGAAGAAAGTCGCAGACAGCGTATCCGCTGGGGGAAAAATATCCGATAGTGATCTTAATGAGTGCAGAGAAGCAGGAAAAAAATTAGCAGAGGCATTGAAATAACTCACTTGAATAGTATAACTCTTAAAAAGAAATTTAACTTTGTATTAGCTCAAAAGTCTGTCGCAGGATATTTTGATTTCCATAGCTGTCCTTAGTTCTATATATAAGTGTATAAACACCAGGGATATTCTTAAATCCACTGATGTTTAATGTCACTGGGATCTCAACTTTTTTCTCCGATTTATTGGTGATCTCTTTTCTATAAGTTAATGCTCCAAGGACTTTTAGTCCATTAGGGTCTAATACTTTATACGTTAGATCAATCCAATCTGGAACAACATCATCAAAAAGCACAATAACATTATCCTCAAGAAGATCAGGTATAGAACTAACGGTCAGCTTTGAAAATATCTTTTGAACGCCGGGTTGAGGGATGTCAATTCTTGGATCTCCGCCAGGAATTGGTTTCCATTGTCCACCAGTTCCCCAAGCCAACTGTTTTAGAGTTAAATCATCTATTCCAATGACATCTACGCTGATGTTTTCATCTCTCAGCTTTGATATTATTCTATCCAAAGTGTATCTTGATTTGCCATCATAATCCAGATCATGCTGTGGTGCATCACTGATGAATATAAATACTTTCTGAGCGGATTTTCTGAATTTTATCTTTTCTAACGCTGTCAAAATAGCTTCATAGCCGGACTCCGGAAGATCACCTCCGCCATAAAATACAGTTTTGTCTAACCATTTTTGGAATTTTTCTGGATCATCTGTTAAACCATAGACTTTTTCTTTCCTCGCTGAAATATCGCTGAACTCTACAAGACCAAGATTAACATCTAACTTTTTCTCTTTTATAGGGTTTAAGAAATAGTAAATGTATTGCTTTACGCCAAGAACATTGTCCTCCATACTTCCAGTAGTATCTATTATAAACACAATATCAAGTTTATTTTGTGTTGCACGTTTTATTATCCCTTGAGCGATTATCGGAAAAATATCTGCAAATTGACTAACACCACTTCGGGGGATAACTGATTGCATAGCGGAAATATAGCGAGAACTTTGCCCTCTATTAGAAGAACCGCCAATTGATGTTGGGCTTACTTCTGAAACTTTATATCCTCGTGATGTAGTGTTTATATCGCTTATATTCTGATTTAGATTTGGAATTGATATAGAAATGCTTTTTTCTGGATTAATATTTATATGACGAGTAGTAATAGATGGCTCAATAGGTTTTAGCTGTGGGGCAGATAGTAATTCTGTTTTCTTTTCTATACTGCTTGATCTCGTTGAACTGATAATAGGAGATGGGTTAAACAATGATAGAATCTTCTGATCTGCAAGTTTGATATTTTCTGGATTGTTAGATTCATCTTTTTTTATATCATTTGATTGGCTTTCTTTTGTCAATTCGGTCTTTTTTTCTGTTTCTTTTTCCTCTTTCTTATCTCTCAAAGTTTCTTTGGCTTGCGGAACAATTTTTATATCAACATCTATTTTATCAATTATTCTTGTATATATATCCGATTTAGGCAAGATTATATATATTGATAGTATGAGTGCGATAGCGTGAATTATTAATGATATAATAAAAAATTTGCTTTCTTTTTTCATTGTGATCAGGTTTTTGAAATTTGCTTAACACCGCTTTTATATTTCTTTCTTTTTTTCAAGAGGGTTAAGACAATCAACCCACCTACTCCAACACCGATAAAACTGGTAAAAAATCTCCAAATCAATGTATAAATGCCTAATAGATTTTGTTCAACATTGACGGAAGCCATAATCCAATAATTGCTGAATTCCGCTAATCCGCTTGCACCGGGCGTAGGGCTAAAATATACAATGAAAAATATGATAAATTGTGTAAGAAACACTTGTAGTGCATCTTGTTTGATTGATAACCCTTTAAGCAAAACAGGGGCAATCGCACAATTCGCACAGATACAACACATCGTTAGAAGACCTGATAGCAAAATTCTATATTTTTTGGCTTTTGCGAAGATTTTCATACATCTATTATATTGATCTAATCCATGGATAAGCTTTTTTGTCAATGAAAACTTTCGTTTAGATTTCGTATAATGCGAAAACCTTAGTGCGATCTTGCCAAATATATACTTGATTAAACGAATTTTGAAAATGGATAACATAAACAGTAATGTCAAGAAAAAGAAAACAATAAAAACTACTGTTATCACAGCTCCCATATGATGCCCAAAGCTTAGTCTTATATCATGCCTAAATAGAAGTATGCCTGCACTTGAGAAAACGAGGCATACTATCGTCAAGACAGCACCTATAAGGCATCCTGCAATGGCATTAGCGAGTGGAATTCCTGCTCTATTTATTATGTAAACTTGTAAAGGTCCTCCGCCAGTTTGAGAAGGTGTCATTGCAGACATAAATATATTTGCCATAAAAGCTTGGAATGAAGTCCAGAAACTGATCTTTTCCTCAAAGCTATTTACTAATATCTGAAACCTAAGCGCATTTATCAACCACTGAGTTAGCATTAGTAATCCGACAATCAGGCTATATTCGGGCTTTATTTGTCTTAAAGCTGACCATGTACTCTTATTAACGTCCAAAAATAATATTACGATTGCACTAACGATAGAAATTGCTAAAAATATCGTTAATCCAAGTCTAACGTTATATGTTCGGTTACCTATTCGCATTTTTTCCCTTTTATTAAAAGAATTTAACTGCTTATGTTTTTTAGACTTTCAACTTCTTCTTGTGTAAGATACCTATATTTGCCGGGTTTCAGGTCTCCGAGATTAATTGTGCCGATCTGAATTCTCCGTAGTTTCAAAACCTTATGCCCTATCGCATAACACATTCTTTTAATTTGCCGCTTCTTTCCCTCATGAATAACTATTTTAAGGCAAGTAGAGATTCCACTGGTATTTCGTCTTGATATATGATCGGTAAAATTAACTATTTCAACATCAGCAGGGGCAGTCATTCCATCTTCCAATTCCAATCCTTGACGCATTTTTTCCAGCGAACTTTCCGACGGAATCCCCTCTACCCATGCAAGGTAAGTTTTGTCTATCTTGTGTTTAGGATGAGTTAATTTATAAGCTAAATCACCGTCATTCGTGACAATAAGAAGACCTTCGGTATCTTTATCTAAACGACCAACGGGGAAAAGCCGTTCTCCTGTGTGCGGCAATAAATCCATAATGGTCGGAACACCACGCGAATCAACACATGCTGACAGATAACCGGGAAGTTTATTTAGGAGGATATAAATCTTCTTGGCATCTGGATTATATGATACTTGAACGCCATCTACTTCTATAATATCGTTTTTAGGGTCTATCTGCATGCCGGGGCTTTCTGCTATTTTGTGGTTGACGCTGACTTTTCCTGATGAGACTAAATCTTTACAGTGCCTTCTTGAACCGATGCCTGCGGAAGCGAGAAATTTCCCTAATTTCAGTTTATATCTCTCCTTTTTGCTATACCAAAATTGTTGACTTAATAACTATAATATTTTATTGCCTTGTGTCACAATTATAATATATATATATCAAACAGTCAAGCAAGTTTAGCTTACTGATTCACCCTCAGTTTTTTACACCTCGTAAAAATACACCCGACAATTCCAAGAGCTATATGAAACCAATAAATACTCATTGGATAAAGCAAAAAGTCATTCCTGCGGAAGCAGGAATCCATTCCTTTGTTACAAATTCTCTGGATTCCCGCTTGCGCGGGAATGACAAATGTGGAGCATTTTAATTTTAATGAATATAAAGATATAGAAAATACTTATAAAGGTATGCCATTTTTTTGTTTATTTTTCAAGAGTTTCTTACATATCTATCATTTAAACACATATCATTTTTGTATCCTTTAAAAACTGAGGGTGAATCAGAGTTTAGCTTATTATTCTAAACATCAGCAAAGAATCTATTTAAAAGTTTCACTTCGTTTGTTTAGATACTTCACTTCGTTCAGTATGACAGATCATTATTCTGCTTTATTAAATTTGCTTTACCTATACACTGTTAATTTATATAATATAAGCGAAGGATTTGATTTAATGAACCATTAATTTAGATATGAAACAGGTATGAGGATAATTAATACAATAATTTTAACGATGATCTTTTTTGTTCATCTAATAGGATGTGATAAGATAGATTCAATTTTTGATAGATCAGACAGGTATATTGTCGCATTTGATCAAAGTATGAAAATATCACAGGGAATTAATGAATTAAAGTCTTATGGAATTAAGATAAAAAAGAAATTAACGATAATTAATAGCATATCCTGTGATTTAGATCACGAAGAGAAACAGTTTGTCCAGTCACTTAGATTTGTCCGCTATATTGAGCCAGACGTTCAGTTATACAAGTTAGAAGATAAGTCTTTTAAGTTATTATTAGCTAAAAATGAGTTTATTCATAATTCTGAAAAATACACTAATGAAGAGGAAAATATAGATTGGGGAGTAAAAAGGATCAATGCTCCTGAAATATGGAGTATTGCAACAGGGAAAGGCATTAATATTGGTGTAATGGATACGGGAATAAACACTAAACATCCTGATCTTGCCGGAGCAGTTATCGGTGGATATGATGCTGTTAATGACAAATCTTATGAAGATGACAATAATCATGGAACTTATGTCGCCTCTGTCATATCAGCAAGGAAGAATGGAATTGGCATAGTTGGTGTTGCTCCTTCTGCAAATCTATACGCTATCAAAGTGATGGATAAAGATGGACGAGGTTATATATCGGATATAATAGACGGTTGTCAGTGGGCGATAAAAGAAAACATCAAGCTATTAAATATGAGTTTTGGCTCTTCTTATCAATCAATAGCAATCAAAGAGGCTATAGACAAAATGGCTTCAAATAATGTGATCATTTTATCTGCGTCAGGCAATGAGGGAAAATTGGGCGTATATTCCCCAGCAAAAGACAATGTTACAATTTGTGTGGGTGGATCAGATATGAATGACAAAAGGGCGTCTTGGTCTAATTATGGCGACGAGTTAAAAGAAAATGGGGTGCTTGCCCCGGGTGATTGGATACAAGTCGCGGACAAAGATGGCAAATGGCAACGGGTTTCGGGAACAAGTGTAGCAACTCCGCATGTGACGGGAATAGTGGCATTGATGATGGAACGTAAATGTGATGATCCCAATCTTGTGCGAAAGTTTATATTCATGGGGGCGTCACAATATAATAATCCAGACGATTTCAACGGACATGGTGTTGTTAACGCGAAAAAAACACTGGATATTTTAGATGATTTATCTCAATAATCTATAAAATACCTTTAACTCTCCTTTTTTCCGAAGGGCAGTTTAAAGAAATAACTAATTCGGTTTGACTAATATATAATTAAGGTTTGGACAATTTTGAGTTAAAAAATGTTGTTAGCTAAACAGATTTACTTTTAATAGCAATAAAAAACCAATACTTAAACACTAAAAAGACCCTTCACTTCGTTCAGGGTGACATATAAATGTAATTTTGAGAATATGTCATTTTGAGCGAGTAGAGAAATCTCAATGAAAAGAGCTAAAAAATTTCCACTTGAAAAAGATCATTAAAGTTTCCCTTTGA
>DTPJ01000798.1 GCA_011334435.1 Candidatus Poribacteria bacterium
GGCATACCGGGAATATCTATACCATGCGGTTTTAGCTCATCAGGGCTTCCAATTGGGCTTCAGTTGCTTGGGAAACCCTTTGACGAAGAGATGCTTTTCCGTGTAGCATATACTTTTGAACAGAATACAGATTATCATAAAAGAAGACCAGAATTAGGTTAAATGAAAGGTAAATTATACTATGTCTGATAAGTATGAAACAATTATTGGCGTAGAAATACATGTTGAATTAGGCACAAAAACTAAGTTATTCTGTGGTTGTAGCACAGATTTTGGGGCAGAAGCGAATACACAAACTTGTCCTGTCTGCCTTGCAATGCCCGGTGCTTTACCCGTTTTAAACAAAAAGGCGTTAGAATTTGCGATAAAAGCAGGATTAGCTATGAATTGCCACATAAACGAACATAGCATATTTGAGCGAAAAAACTATTTTTATCCCGATCTGCCGAAAGGATACCAAATTTCACAGTTACGTCAGCCTTTATCAACAAATGGCTATGTTGAAATTGATGTAAATGGCAATACAAAACGTATAGGCATTAGAAGGATACATTTGGAAGATGATGCAGCAAAGTTAGTCCACGCAGGAGAAGGAGAAATAGACGAAACTGTAAGTAGTGCAGTTGATTTCAATCGTGGCGGAGTGCCATTAATAGAAATTGTTAGCGAACCAGATATGCGTTCCACTGAGGAAATGAGGGCATACTGCGAGACAGTTAAAAGCATACTTGAATATATAGAAGTGAGCGATTGCGATATGGAAAAAGGACAGATGCGAATTGAGGCTAATATCAGCGTTAGACGAAAAGACGATCATAGCATCTGGACAGACAGAAGCGAGATAAAAAACCTTAACTCTATAAGGTATGCAATGCGAGCAGTGGAATATGAGATAGAACGTCATAGAAAAGCGTTAGAAGAAGGCAAAACACTTAGCATGGAGACAAGGCTTTTTGATGTGAACAGAAACACTACAAGAGCTATGCGAGGAAAAGAAGAAGCACATGATTATCGCTATTTCCCCGAACCAGACCTTGTCCCAATTGAGCCATCAAGGGAATGGGTTAATGAATTGCTTCATAATTTACCTGAATTACCTCATGCACGTAGGAAAAGATTTATTGATGAATACGGTCTGCCTTTGCACGATGCAACATTGCTAACAACGGATAAAAAATTCGCTAACTATTTTGAGGAGTGCGTAAAGGCTTATGATAAGCCTAAGGTTGTCAGCAATTGGATACTCAATGAGTTAATGGCGTTGATGAGCAATGCAAAACAGACTATTGATGATTGTAAAATAACGCCAGAACACTTTGCAGGTATGATGAAGTTAATTGATAATGGAACTATAAGCGGGAAAATAGCTAAAACAGTTTTTGAAGACATGTTTAATACTGGCAAGACCGCAGAATCAATAGTCAAAGAGAAAGGGCTTGTCCAGATAACCGATGAAAACGAAATAATAAAGGTTGTTGAGCAAGTAATAGCGGAAAATCCCGGACCAGTTCAGGACTACAAAAATGGAGGGACAAAGGCTATCGGTTTTTTAGTTGGTCAAGTGATGAAGGCGACAAAAGGCAAAGCAAATCCGCAGTTAGTAAATAAAATACTCACTGAAAAATTACAGTCATGAATGATATTGGTAAAAGCGATTTTGATTCTCCTTGGAAGGATATACTTGAGATTTACTTTACCGAATTTATGTCTTTTTTCTTTCCTCAAGTTCATTATGACATAGATTGGCAAGGGCGTTATGAATTTTTAGATACTGAATTTCAACAAATAACCCAGGATTCTGATAAAAGTTCAAGAAACTAAAAATAATTTAGAAGAAAGGAAAAGATGGAAATTCTATATAGCAAGAAGATTATATGAACGAGGTTATAAGCGTGAAGATATAATACAATTATTGAGGTTTATAGACTGGATAATGCGTTTACCCGATGAATTGGAAAGAGATTTTTGGCAAGATATTTACAAATATGAGGAGGAGAAAAATATGCCCTATGTTTTAAGTGTAGAAAGGTTCGCATTAGAAAGAGGGGTAAAGCAAGGAATTGAAAAAGGTGAATTGCTTGGGATAAAAAAACTGTTACTTGATGCTCTCAAGATAAAATATGGAGAAGTATCGGATCAATTAATAGAATCTATAAATAATGTCAATGATGCAGAGGTTCTAAGAATTCTACATCACTATATCATAAAATGCAGTTCCATTGAGGAATTTGAGGAAAAAATGAGGTTGGTTATCAGATGACAGGTATTAGCAAAATAGACCTGAAAAATTTTCTATTGCCTGAGTTAGAAGAGATAATGCTTTCGTGGGGCGAAAAACGTTATCGTGCAAGGCAATTAATGCTGTGGTTATACCATAAACGTGCAAAGTCTTTTGATCAGATGACCGACATATCAAAGGCTTTTCGCAGTAAATTGAACGATCTTGCTTATATAAGCAGTTTCAAAATGCTTGCGAAAGAGCAATCATCTGTTGATAAAACAACAAAATATCTGTTTGAATTGGAAGATGGCGAAAAAATTGAAAGTGTGTTGATGTATGACGAAGACCGCGTAACTTGCTGTGTATCATCACAAATAGGTTGCAAACAAGGTTGTGCTTTTTGTGCTACGGGTGCAAGCGGATTTATCAGAGATCTTACTCCATCAGAGATCATCAATCAAATAATGGAAATTGAAGCGGATCTTGGCGAAGGAAAAAGCATCACAAATGTTGTCTTGATGGGAATGGGAGAGCCTTTTGCCAACTATAAGAACGTTCTAAAAGCGATCAAATTGATGAATGCCTCAGAAGGACTTATGATCGCTGCAAGAAAGATCACAGTGTCAACATCAGGTCTTGTCCCTCAGATAAGGCAATTCACATCTGAGGGAACACAAGTTGGCTTGGCAATTTCATTGAACGCAACCACAGATGAGTTACGTAATAGTTTGATGCCAAATAATCGTCGTTATCCCATAAATGAGGTGCTGTCCGCCTGTAAAGATTGGGCATTAGCAGTCAATAGATGGCTCACTGTTGAATATATTCTCATGAAAGACCTAAATGATAGTCCTGCTGATGCTAATCAATTATGTAAGCTATTACATGGCATTCCAAGCAAGGTGAATTTAATAATTTATAACCCTGTTGATGGTTTGCCATTTGAGCGACCCGATGCGAAAAGCGTAGAACGTTTTCGTCAAATTCTTGCAGATAAACATTTTGTGGCAACTGTAAGGGAAAGCAAGGGTATTGATATATCCGCTGCTTGTGGTCAACTGAGAGCTAATCATAATAAAATTTTAATTAATAATGCAATTTTAACTTGACAATTCAAATCAAGATCATGTAAACTATCGTTTGTATTTATGATCTTTTGGTTGGAAAGTCGGGACTAAGAGGAGAGATGCAATATGTTATTAACAAGATCGGTCAAGATTGCCTTTATAACATCTATGGTATTATCTTTGACGTTCTTAATTTTAGGATGTGGTCGTGAAAAACCCAAAAATGATTTTGAGTTAGGAAAAGGCTTTTTCCTTGCCAGTGATTATTCCCAAGCTATGGTCCACCTTGAAAGGTGGGTGCAGAAAAAGAAAAACCCTAATCTTATTGAAGCACATGCTATTCTTGCAGTCATATATCATGATATGGACAATAGAAAAACAGAATACGAAAGAGAGATAGAGATACTCAAAAGTTATGGAAAAGAGGGCATGACAACTGTTCTGAAGATGATGGAAAATCCAGTGATCGCGACTCGTCTGCAAAATCCCATTGATGATATATTAGTTGCAGGAGGACAACTTTCGGTTGAACCATTAATAACTGTTTTAAAAGGTCAAAATTGGCGTCTGAAAGTCCATGCTCATCAAGTATTAGCAAAAATGGGCGAACCTGCTGTTCCAGCACTTACAGAGGTTCTCAATAATCCAACTACTGATAGATATGCAAAAAGTATGGCAATAGACGCATTAAGTAAGATGAAGGCTTTACAAGCTGAACCTTTAATTCAACAAAAGCTCAATGATCCCGATAGACTTATCAGAGTATCTTCTGCTGTTGCACTTCATTCAATGGGGAAAGAAAATCCAACTAAAATAATAATAGAAGGTCTAAAAGACCCTGATGTTGAAGTCAGACGCGTTGCATCTAAGGCAATGGCTGATCTATTTGACAATCCACCAGCTGATCAATTGATAGATTTACTCAAAGATCAAGACCCTGATATAAGAAATAATGCTATCATAGCTATCGGAAAAACCCGCAGTGCAGAAACTGCAAGGTTACTCACAAAAGCTATGCGTGACGATAAAAGTGAAGAGGTTAGAAACTCAGCAGAGCTTGCGTTAGAAAAAATGGGAGAATCTGCTGTTGAGCCAGTTATAGAATTGTTTAAAAGCACTGATGATATGGAATTGAAGGTCAGAGCTGCTCAAATACTTGGAAATCTTGGCGATAAGCGTGCTGTTCCAGCATTAGAAGATGCTTATAAAAAAGAACAAAGACCCCTTGTAAAAAACGAAATTGCTAAAGCGTTGAACAAGATTGATTGACCGATTATTCGGTCAGTTTCGTGCCTTTACAAAAGGCATAAGTGATAAACAACTACTGTGAATAAAACAACAGGAGGATTATTCGGATGGCAGATTTGTCGGCACTTACAGAAAGTATAATAAATGGAAAGGCAAAGGATGCAAAGGAACTGGTTCAAAAGGCACTAGATGAAAAAGTTCCAGTATCTGAAATACTCAATAACGGCTTAATCAAAGGGATGAGCGTTGTTGGTGAAAAGTTCAAAAACAACGAATTCTATGTTCCAGAAGTCCTCATAGCTGCCAGAGCTATGCACGGTGCTATGGAAATCTTAAAGCCCCTTTTAGCCACATCAGGCGTTGAGCCAATTGGAAAAGTCGCTATTGGAACAGTTAAAGGCGATCTTCATGACATTGGAAAAAATCTCGTAGTTATGATGTTAGAAGGTGCTGGATTTGAGGTTATGGACCTTGGCATTGATGTTCCAGCAGAAAAATTTGTTGATGCAGTGAAACAAGGCGCTCAAATAGTTGCTATGTCGGCTCTGTTGACAACCACTATGACCGCTATGAAAACGACTATTGATGCACTCAAAGAAGCTGGCGTTAGAGATATGGCTAAAGTTCTAATCGGCGGAGCACCTGTAACTCAGAATTTTGCTGACGAAATTGGCGCCGATGGATACGCAAGAGATGCAGCTAGCGGTGCAGATAAAGCAAGAGAACTTCTTGGAAAATAACTTTAAATTGCTTCTATAAATTATTAAAGGTCAAATTTACTCGGTTGTTTCTGATGATTTGACCTTTTTTCTAATTGAACTAAACTTTGGACAATTTACAAATTATAATCACATATTTAGTTAGAAAATCCCTCTAAATCTCCCTTTTCCAAAGGGAGACTTTTAGGAATCCCCTTTTTGAAAAAAATGACTTTTTAGTTTCCCCCTTTGAAAAAGGTTCTTTTATCTTTCCCCCTTTGAAAAAGGGGGATAAAGGGGGATTTTAAGATTTTCTCTTCCTAATAAAAGTAAATTTGGTTAGCTAACAACATTTTTTAACTCAAAATTGTCCAAACATCAGTAATTGAAACACATCTTGTTATTCTAAACTAATAATGTCATTCTAAACGAAGTGAAGAATCTCTTTCTGCAATGATTATGAGATTTTTCGCTCTGCTCAAAATGACAACTTAATTTTAAAGTAATGTAACTCCATCAATAATGGTCATTGAAATTTCAAGATCGTCATCAGCAATTATTATATTTGCATCCTTTCCCTTCTCAAGACTTCCCATCTGATCATCTACGCCGATAATTCTTGCAGGAACGATACTTGCCATTTTAACTGCGTCGGTTAAATTCAAACCAACCAAGTTTATCAAAGTTTTGACAAGGTCTTTCATTCTCAAAACGGTGCTGGCATAACCGCTTCTATCGGGCATTATAGCTATTTCATCTTGGACAAGCACCTCTTGTCCATCGCTTGGTCCAAATGTATAGACGCCTGATGGCATGCCTGCCCCTCGCATTGCATCTGTCACAACGCACACATTATCAATACCCTTAGCTTTAATCGCAAGCATTATCAACTCTGGTGGAACATGTCTTCCATCAGCGATGAATTCAACAGTCAGTTCATCTAATAAAAGTGCAGACTCCACTACTCCACTTATCCGAACAGGTCCATTTTTTACTAATGTTGACATTGCACAATATAAATGCGTAACATGTCTTGCACCCCATTTAACAGCATCAAGCACTTGTGCATAAGTCGCATCGGAATGACCTATTGAGACAAGAATATCATTGTTGACAAGAGCCCTGATCAATGATTCTGATCCGTCCAATTCTGGGGCTAACGTCATAGAAGCAATGCCATCGGAGAATTCTAATATCCTATTATATTCTTGCGGTCTAGGGTTTCGGACAAACTTTGGAAGATGGCATCCCCTTTTGGCATAACAAAAATAAGGACCTTCTATATGTGCACCTATTACCTTAGCGCCATTGACGCCATATACCCTTGCCTGATGAACTGCGTCAAGTGCCTGCAAGATTAATTCAATAGAGCTTGATGCA
>DTPJ01000557.1 GCA_011334435.1 Candidatus Poribacteria bacterium
ATCGATCCACATCTGAAAATCTGGCTTTTCAAAAGGGCTTGTGACAGGATGATGTTCATAAAAATCGCCTAATGACAATTTATATCCAATATCGTTCGCCTCAAATCTCCCTTTTGGACCATAGGCACGGATAGTCGCATGGGCAGGAAAACCCGGTTCAAGTTGTGCAAGGTCTCCACATTCTATTATGGCTCTTATTCCATTATCATAAGTAATATGACCTAACAAGGCATCTTCAACAAATTCCTTATGACCAGTTAAAGTTTGACGTTCAACATCTATTTGTCCCATAACGGTAGTTATCTTATGATCAAGTAACCAGTAATTGAACATATCAAGCCAATGAACACCCCAAGTCATCACATCAGACCCCGGAGTCATCGCCCACAAAAGCAACGGTTCACCAAGCATTCCCGATGCAATAACATCACGTCCTTTGATATACTGCTCACCATATCTGCGTTGATGACCGATTGCAAGTTTAACGCCATTTATCCTGCAAGCATCTATCATAGCATCGCATTCTTTGATGTTTTTTGCCATAGGTTTTTCGCAGATAATACCTTTAACGCCTGACTCTGCTGAAAGTATAGTCATAGGGGCATGCTGTGATGGATTAGTGCAGACGCTTACAATGTCAAGATTTTCATTGTTAAGCATTTCAGAGGCGTTATTATAAAAATGCTTCAGCCCCAAAGCGCGATATTCAGGTTCTCGGCGGTTTGATGGATCAGCGCCAGCGATGAGTTCAACATTTTCCATTTTAGCATAAGCAGAGGCATGTTTTAGACCTATCCCTCCACATCCGATAATTCCAGCTCTATACTTTTTCATATTAAAACCACCTCAACTCTTATTATTATTCCGCTTTTTTTAGATAAAGCTATCAGTATATATCTATACCTGTAATTTTCTATCGTAAATAGAGATCCAACTGCACTTATTATGTAAAAAATGTGTATCAATGTCAATAATTAAATATTTATCATTTTTATTCTACTGATGGTGAATCAGAATAAAGACTGTATTAATTTAGTAAGTAATTCAAATAACTGATGAACACAATAACACATCTCACTTTTACCTGCATTGATCCAATCTGCATCATACAGTATCCTGGATTTAAACTAAATTTGACAAAAATGATTTCTTGGTGTAAAATTATAATGGGATAAAAGTTAATGGGCTAAAAGCTTTGCTTTGAGAGGATGTGATAACGTTGAAAGGAATCAATATAATCCTAATATTAACCTTTATGACGTTCTCATTTTCCGTGATAACAACAGCTCATAATATATATGCTAATGAGACTACCATTAGTCAGATTGAACTTTATGATTTGAATAAACATATTACTAAAGATGATTCTCGTCCAGCGATAAAATTTGGATGGTTATTTGAGAAATACGATTTTAATCAAATTGAGGGATTTTTCCAAACTCGCTATGGCGAATATTATAGATATTATGAACGATACCTTAATGATAAACAGCAAGAGATCGCAAATAAATTCGGTTTGACAAGCATATATATCAGACCAAACTTTAAGAAGTATGATAATTCTAAATTGATATTTACAAAAAGCATCTTAAATGATAGACTTACGCTCAGATATCTTGCACCATTTTATGATATTTCGGATTTTGAAATTCTTATGGCTTTTCGTCCAAATAAATCGTTAAATCTAATAATGCGAAGTGAGATTAATGGCGAAAGTAGTATAGCGGTTGCGGTAACATATCCGCTTGGATGTAGAACAACAAAATCAGATGATACTGGGGCTATGCGTAATACCAGACGTATACTCAGAAAAGTGATCGGAATCAAGATTTAGTTACAATTTTTATATTGACTTATTACTTTTTTTCTGTTAAGCTTAAAACATGTAAAAATAGAGTTTTTCTTAAACATGTCTTTGGAAACGCTAAGATGACATCAGAAACCACAAAAACATATCCTGTTTTTGACAATGCAGAATTAAATATCCGATTCTGGCGTTGGTGGTGGCGATCTGTCTTAGTGTGTCCAAGGCAGGAATGATATTTGAAACAGTTAATTTAGTTATATATTTATAGTTTTATATAAGCCGTGGATACACTTAATAGTTGTTCACGGCTTTTTTGTTTTTAAACAACATCAGGAGGATTAATAAAATGTATTTTCCATCGCTTGAGGAATTTAGACGAAAGGCAGTCAGAGGCAATATCGTCCCCGTTTATAAAGAAATTCTCGCAGATATGGAGACGCCAGTTTCTGCCTTACAAAAAATTAATAACGGAAGCTATGCTTTTTTGTTAGAAAGCGTTGAAGGCGGAGAGAAAATCGCCCAATACTCATTCTTGGGTAGCAATCCATCTATAGTTTTTTATAGCAAAGGAGATAAGGCAACGATCATCAAAGATGGCATAAAAGAGGAAATTGAAAACGTTGTTGACCCGATCGGTGAACTCAAAAAACTGATGACAGAGTTTCAACCAGTGAAAGTTCAAGGATTACCAAGATTCCATGGAGGGGCTGTTGGATATGTCAGCTATGATATGGTGCGGTTTTTTGAAAAACTACCTCCTGCCAAATCAGATGAACTTAACGTGCCTGACTGCTTTTTCATGCTCACCGATACAATACTCGTCTTTGATCATGTAAACCATAAGATCAAGGTCGTGTCAAATGCTCACATCAACGGCGGAATTGATTCTGCATACGACAAAGCGATCTCCAGAATAGATGAGATCATATCTACATTAAAAAAACCTGTCACTTATAAAAATTCCATAGTCGGCAAATGGGACGAAAGCATAGTGAAATCTAATTTTACGCAAAATGAATACGAAAAAGCTGTTGAAACCGCAAAAGAATATATAAAAGCGGGAGATATAGTTCAAGTTGTCCCCTCACAAAGGTTAAGCGTGCCAATTAAAGCTGATCCTTTTAATATTTATAGGGCTTTGAGAACAATTAATCCATCACCTTATATGTATTATCTTAAACTTGGTGATATTCAAATCGCTGGGTCGTCGCCAGAAGTTATGGTCAGATCAGAGAACGGAATTGTCACTATGCGACCAATAGCAGGCACTGCGAAAAGAGGGGCAAATGATGAAGAAGACGCTGAAATCGCAAAAGAATTGTTAGCTGATCCAAAAGAACGTGCTGAACATGTTATGCTTGTTGATCTTGGCAGAAATGACGTCGGCAGGGTCTGTCAATATGGAACAGTTAAAGTTGATGAACTGATGGTTATAGAAAAATACTCCCACGTTATGCACATAGTCTCAAACGTCGTCGGCAAACTTAGACACGATAAAGATGCTTTTGATGTTTTGAGAGCATGCTTACCTGCGGGAACTGTCTCTGGTGCACCAAAGATAAGAGCTATGGAGATAATCAACGAGCTTGAGCCATCACAACGAGGGATTTATGCTGGTGCTGTTGGATATTTTAGCTTTTCTGGAAATTCGGATACAGCTATCACCATCAGGACTATATTAGTTAAAGATGGTATCGCTTATGTTCAGGCTGGTGGAGGAGTAGTAGCTGACTCAATTCCCGAAAAAGAATATCAAGAGACACTAAATAAAGCTAAGGCTTGTATGAAAGCTATTCAACTCGCTGAGGAGGGTTTGGAATGATACTGATGGTAGATAATTATGATTCTTTTACGTATAATCTCGTTCAATATATGGGTGAAATTATTATGAAACTTTCTTCTGATATTGATATATATTCGCAGATAAAAGTATATAGAAACGATGAGATAACTATATCAGAGATTGAGGCAATGAGTCCTGATAAAATAGTCATATCTCCAGGACCTTGCACACCAATAGAAGCTGGTATTTCCAATGACGTAATTGCCAAATTCGCAGGGAAAATACCTATATTAGGCGTTTGCCTTGGTCATCAATGTATAGGTCATGTTTTCGGTGGAAAAATAGTAAGGGCAGATAGGCTTATGCACGGAAAGACTTCAATGATCTATCACGATGGCAAGACAATATTTGAAGGACTTGACAATCCGTTTTCTGCTACACGCTATCACTCTTTGATTATAAAGCCAGAAACGCTTCCAGACTGCCTAACAGTGAACGCATGGACAGAACAGGACGAGATTATGGGCGTCAAACATAAGCAATACCCATTATGGGGTGTTCAGTTCCATCCTGAATCAATACTCACTACCGAAGGCAAGAAACTTTTACAAAATTTCATAACGATTTGAGAGGTGAAAACGATGATCAGAGAAGCAATAAATAAACTTGTCAACAGAGAAAATCTTTCACAAGAAGAGTCATCAATGGCAATGAACGAGATAATGAGCGGAGAAGCTACGCCTGCTCAGATATCAAGCTTCATAACTGCCCTCAGAATGAAAGGTGAAACTATAGATGAGATCACAGGTTGTGCCAAAGTTATGCGAGAGAAGGTAATGCCTATAAAAACAGATGCTGATTATGTTGTTGACACATGCGGAACAGGTGGGGACAATTCGCATACTTTCAATATCTCAACAATTTCCGCATTAGTCGCTGCTGGCGCAGGAGTTCGCATCGCCAAACATGGGAATCGTGCAGTTTCAAGCGATTGTGGAAGTGCCGATGTCCTCAAAGCTCTTGGCGTGAATATAGATGCAGACGCTGATAAAGTCTCTAAATGTATTGACGAAGTTGGTATAGGATTTTTATTTGCTCCTTTACTTCATCCTGCAATGAAATATGCAATCACTCCCAGACGCGAAATAGGTATAAGGACAATATTCAATATTTTAGGTCCTTTAACTAATCCTGCAAGTGCAAAAGGACAAGTGTTAGGTGTCTATGACGAAAAATTAACTGAGCCGTTAGCTTATGTCTTGAAAAACCTTGGCAGTGAACACGTTTTCGTTGTGCATGGTGCTGATGGGCTTGATGAGATGACAATAACAGATAAAACTTTCGTTAGCGAATTGAAAGGTGGCATGGTGCATACTTATACTATCGCCCCTGAGGATTTTGGCATTCATAAGGCTGATAGATCAGAGTTGATCGGAGGGACTATTGATGACAATGCGAAAATAGTCTTGAACATACTTAATGGCGAAAAAGGGGCAAAAAGAGATATTGTGCTTTTAAACGCGGGAACAGCTATTGTCGCAGGCGGAAAGGCATCCGATATTAAAGAGGGAATTTATCTCGCAGAAGAATCTATTGACTCTGGCAAAGCTCTACAAAAATTAGAAATGTTGATAAAATATAGTGCTTAATATTGAGCTTGTATGTTTATTTCGCCTGTGTCTAATGAAAGGGTGAATTCTGCACCTCCGCCGTTAATTGTCGCGACCAGAGAACTTCCGTCATCGTTTTCAATATGTTGAACCTCGGCTGATGAAAACTTTTTGTCAAGGTCATCATTAAGATTATGTTTGATGATTCCGTCCTCTACATTTGCAGTTACTCTAAAACTTGAGCTGGCTGGCAATGACAACGAGATACGTCCGTCATCAACAGCAATGCTAAAATTGCCTTCTGTGACCGCATTAGATATGTCCATTGATACCATGCCATCGTTCATATTGACAGCGACATTTTTAGAAACGATGTTATCAAGCAAGATATTGCCATCGTCGGATTTCAAAACGATTTCTTCTGAATTAGCGTCTCTGATCATCAGATTGCCATCATTCATTGCCACATATATATTGCCATTTAATCCTGATATTGATATGTTTCCATCATCAGATTTTAGATCAACGTTTGACTTTAAATCACCAATATTAACATCTCCATCATCCTTTGAAATTTTCACAGATGATACTCTGGGAGGGATAATGATCTCCGCATTAGCATCGCCTAAATTAATGTAATGAGTTATTTTATCTTCGCTTAATATGCTTTTAACTTCTTCATTATCGCTATTGATACAGACAAGATCATTATAATCATCAGCCATTTGAATAGATAGGTTTCCGTCACCAGATTTAATTGATAAATTGGAATTTTCTTCTACATGAAAGGTTAATCTATTTCTTCTGTCTCCTGTGACTGTTGATCCCCAGTGCCATTGCCAGCCCTCTTCTTCCCAAGGCCACTTCCAATTGGGATCGTCCCATGGAAAATGGAATTCATACGCAATATCACGCTTTGCTTCTTTTTCTGTATTTGGAGAGGTCGCACTTCTTGATCCTCTGTCAAAACGAATTTTCCCTATTTTTTCATTAGGCATCGCATCAAGAAGTTCTTCTGCTTCTTCAATTGTTATTTTTCCATCAGATAATAGCCTTAAAATTATTTCCCTAGCTTTATTCATATCAAAATTTCCTCTCTTTTCGCCAACGATAATAGATGATTAATATATTCATAAGGACTATCAGGATTATATGGTTCGGAAATTCAAGTAAAAAATTTATCTTGAATTGTGTTATTGTTTATACATTCCGCTTTCTTTGCAACTTCATATTTTTTCTATGGCTTAATCATCAGAAAACCCATTAATCTTTATATTACCACCAACAGTTTTTAGCAAGATTTTTGCCGTTCCATCGCCTAACTTACCTTTAATATAATTTGACATTCGTATTTCTTCCTCAATTGGCAGATTGGTTGACACCTCACCACACTATACCCAATGAACATTTTC
>DTPJ01000200.1 GCA_011334435.1 Candidatus Poribacteria bacterium
TCAACACCAACAACTATGTTAAGCCAGAAAAATAAAAGAAATTCTGAAACTACGCTTTAATTAAGCATTTCTTTAAGAAATCACAGAGAAATAATGAGAAACAGATGTTGCCTCAATCATTTTGGTTTGGTGGAGAATTTTAAATAAAGAGTGAGCGGTTATACTTCACTTCTATATAATCTAGATTATATAGAATTGCGCAGATAATTTGGCTATGAATATATGGCTCATGATTTCTCGAAATATAGAGACCTTTATCAGTTAACGAATTCCACACGTGTTCAAACTGTGAACGCGGAACCTTTCTAATTCTTCCAGTTTTTTCAGATTTGAGTTTGATGTGATCTTTTTCTATACTAATAATGTTGTTCTTGACTTTTCGAACCAAAGTCTCCACTGAGGTTTTGCTTGAGAGAACCGTTTGAATGTCTTTCCAGACGTCATCAAAAGATTTGCGCAAATCTCATCTTTCCCTAATTATCTCCATCCAGGGTCTCTTATAATTACATAGTTTTGTACGCGTTCTACTTTTTTATTGACATTCGCTAATGTAAAATCGCCGAGTTTGCGTTCGGGGTTTAGTTCATGTATATCTCTGATTAAGATGGCATAGTAGGTCGTGCATTCTGGATAAGACTGTAAATAAGCTCTTCGTGGCTCAGGGATATATCTTTCAACTTGCCCTAGATTGATTTCTTTCCATCTTTTAATGTATTCAATTTCTATCCAATATTTGACTTTCTGAACCCGCGATATATAGAAGTATCCTGAATGAATTTCTGGATGCTTCCAAGGTACGTCCCGCCGTCCCATAGGCACTATGTCCCAAAAAACTCCGCCATTATGAGTTAAATGTTCTCGGTGGAATTCCACGTCACCAAGCTCTTTTGTCACGCGACTCGGTGTAACCGTGTAATATCGAAACGGATTGGCAGCAATAATAATAGCTTTATCTGAGGATAACATATGACTCTCCCTTAGATAATTTTGTGTACAAGGTTATAATTGCCTTTCCTAATAAAATTTAGATTTGTCGAAAGATTTACTTAGTTTTTCTCTATAATTTCTACGATAGATTGAAAAGCCAAAAACTTCATATAACTTTAAATCTTTTTAGTAACAGATAGGTCAAGCAATTGCCCCGTGAAGATATTTATGAGACCTTAAAGCGATACGAATTTAACAAAACTGAACCTGAAACGTTAAGAGGACTCGTCAAAAGCGCGTTGAAGAAGGGTAATTTAGTTAGAGAACGTATGGGGAAACTGAAGGAACTCGTTGAAAAGATCAAGGAAATTCTTGAAAGAGAAAACCTACTTTTGGAGATCGATATAACCGACGATGATTATGCATTGTATAAGAACATATGTGCCGTTGGGATCGATGGAAGTTTTCAATGTGTCGGTGGAATTGGCGGAATTTGGTACACGCCTATAAGTTGTGCTCGTATCGATTTTGAAGAAGGATTAGGTAATCCGCCTAAGGCTTCGGTAACAGCTGGAATTGAAGATATTGACCAGCACAAATATCCCAACGTAGAAGCTGAAGCTTCTGTAAGAATGCTGCTTGTTGAAACAAAGGCCATAAATGAATGGGCATCGAAAGTAGATGTAAATAAAAGAAATGTGATTTTTATAGATGGACCAATAGTTGACCCTCCATATTACTCCCAAGAAAAATATGTCAAATACCGGTGCGACACTATTTCTCAGTGTATTGAAAAAAATATTCTATTAATTGGTTGTGTAAAGCGTGTTTTCGGAAAGCCATTCATCAATTATGTCACAAATAAGCTGCTTAAAGATGACGTTGAAAAGAATCGTTTAGGCCAATTTACGTCTGATATACATTTGATAAGTTATGTTTTCACAAAGCTTTATTTTTCGGGTATAAAGGGGGCGTTAGCTACTTCACCTGTAGACGTCAGCGATGAAGATGACGTCCATAAGGCCTACTTGAAGAAAGGAATACGAATATTCTCAGTTTTCATGCAACGAAATGCTTTTTCTAATCCAATCAGACTGGACATACCACAGAAATTAGATTTTTCAGAGGACATTAAACAAACGGCAGAAAAAGCCGTTAAAATGACGTGCGCATGGTCATATCCAGGATATGACATTCCACTACCAGTTGTTTTAGCTCATAATAAATGTACTGTAAGAAAAGGATGTGCCGAAGTCTTGTATGAAGAGATAATTACTCGCGCAGCTAGTCCTGACCCTTATGACAATGTAGTTAGAATGAAATTAGGGTGAAGATGATGAGTACAAAACAGCCAATAGGAGTAGTTTTATCAGGTGCGTCAACCCAATCAGCGGTTTGTCAAATCTACGAACATGCAGAAAAAGGCAAGATAAAAGAAGGTATGTTCCTCCAGATTGAAACCCAAGGCAACCGAAAAATTTTGACAAGAGTCACTAATATCATTCCGCAAAACGAATTTTACTTGCCCGGAGACGCTTGGACTGAGGCTAGACGGAAACAGTGGCAAGTACCCGAAAATCTTGCAAGGCAGTATGAGTTGTGCGAATTAGAACTTCTTGGAGAGATCCCCCGACTAAAGGAAATAGCTGTGCCACCATACGCTGGTGATAAAGTCTTTGAAATTGACGTATCCACAGCTCCTGAAGAAATTTTTGGAGTCAAAAATCCTTCTCCTGGAATAATATGGTATGGCACACTGATAGGTTACGGTAATTCTCCGATTCCACTTACTATAGAGGGAATTCCTATGCACTCTGCAGTCTTTGGAGTAACAGGAAGTGGCAAATCTTATGATGTTGGAGCTTTGATAGAGAAACTAGTTCGCATATATTCAGAAGAAAATATTCAGTTATCAATTCCTATGTTAATAATAGATGCAAATGCAGACTACATTGATTATTTCAAGCATTGCCAAGAAAACGGGAGTCTAGGCGCCTGTCCTGCGGTCACGAGATACGTATTCCCCAATTCTCCTGAGATGAAACTTTATCGTAGAAATACACAACCTATCGCGATTAATCTTAATACCTTAGCTCTCCGTGATTTAGCGGAGCTAATAGTTCAATATTATAGTGGTGGAGAAAAGAACGAACTTCAAGTGGCAGGTATTGAAACTCTAGTTCAATATATGGAGGAGCGAGGCGATATATCGTCGGACAATTTTCAAAGCATCTTCCTTGATGAAACAATATTTCGCAGAACTAAGCAGCGTATTGAGGAGCTAAAAAAAGCAGACGCCATTCATGCTGCTACTGCAGCAGCTATAAAACGCGGTTTAAATAAATTTGCAGAAATCGAAAACCGCTATAGTCTGCTTTCAGAGACGCCTAAGATCGAAGGCGAATTTGTCGACGAACTCACCAAGAATCGAGGCATTGCTATACTAGACTTTTCTGCTGATGCCGCTCCGGGTGTTCCCCTTTCGTTAAAGCAACTTGTCATTTCATATGTTTCATCGCTTCTATTCCAGAAGTTTACCGACTATAAGGTTAAACAAGAAGAGCGTTATATGCTCTTTATAATTGAAGAGGCGCAAAACTACTGCCCAAATTTGGCTGTTTATGATGTTGGGTATAGCCTTGCACGCGAGAAGCTTTCCTTGATTTCAACTCAAGGCAGAAAATTTGGTTTAAGTTTATGTCTCGTATCACAACGTCCTTCCTTTATAGATCCTATTGTATTATCAATGTGCAATACTTTCTTTATACATCGCATTTCACCTGATGACGTGTCTTTTGTCAAAAAAGTCAGCGGTGGTCTGCCTAAGGATCTGGAAAGAAGATTAACCACTCTGGAACGCGGCGAAGTGATAGTTACAGGTCAGATGAGCATGGTCCCATTTCCAATGGTAATTAACGTTCCAAAACGCGAAGTTCCACATACCTTCGGGAAAACGGATGTGTTGGGCGCACTTAGGAGACTTGCTAAATGACTGCGAGAAGTGATGTTACTAAAAAATACAAGAGGTTGCCCCCGCCTCAAGCTGTTCCCTTTGCTGGGTTCAAGTTCGCCAGAATCCCAAGTCGAGAACCTGTAGAAAAACTTCTGAAACAATACTTGAAGCGAGCCAGAGAAGCTCGTTCTTTGACAGTTGCATTGCTTAAGGCTGAATGGGGAGAAGGCAAAACTGATGCATTCAATAGGTATATAATGCCGGAAGTCGAAGAAAAAGGTGATATTACATATTTAGTCTCAACTTCAACAATATTTAACAAATTGTCGAAAGCTAGCACATTATTTCCAACGAACCCCCCAGAAAGTGTGACACTTCTAGCCACAATTTTCTATAGCATTAGAGATGAGCTAAAGGCAGGAGACAAGGATTACTCACTTTTCCCAGAGGAGGCAGAATTTGAAGACCCAATAGCTTACATAAGAAAAGCATTGAAAGTCAACCTTGGTTCAAAATCAAAAAACAAAAGGAGAATGTTTGTTTTTATCGACGAATTCGAAGAAATATTGACGCACCCTGTTGACCTTCAAAAAAAGTTTCTGTCAGGACTAAAGGAACTGATAAACGGGCAATTAAAAATAATCCATGAGGGGGGAGAATTTCAAGGTTGTCTTCATATCATCATTGCATGCACTCCATATGCTTACAACAAACTGAGAGAGGATGTGGACCTTAAAGAGATATTTGGCTCAATTTCTTCAAGACTCGGTCCCAGTACTATCGAGTTACCTCAAATTCCTAGAAAAGAAGCGTTGCAGTTTCTTGTGGATATATTAAACTACTGTTATGAAGGAGAAATTCCAAGCCCATTTCCCATCCGAAGTTCTGGAATACTAAATGGGATTTGCACTATATCACAAAGAAATTTAAGGCCTATTATACAGTTGATGGTTGAGCTTTTGAATGCTGCCTCAGTCGATGACAGCTTGATACTGATTGATTACGAAACTTTTCTTAGCACCTTCAAAGGCAGAGAAATTAGTGTTTATGGGGAAACCACACCATGCATTGACAATGATTTATGGATAAACGCGGAAAAGGCATTGATTAATGTTAAGGGCTATGGAGAGAAGTGCATTAAACTTTTCAAACTATTGTCAGGCGAATTAAAGCCTTTTTCAGTAGACGAAATAAGCGATAGAATAAATATTGAAAGTGAACAAGTCCATGGTCTTGTAGAGATCATAAATCAAGAACTGGCAAAAATCGGGATTTCTCGTGCGATTTCAAGATTTGACCCTCTAAAAGAAGAGAGAGAACCAAGTGAGGTAATCAATTCCCTTAAACCTGTAGATGGTCAGATAATGCTAATTAGGAATAAAATCCCACTGTCGAAATTCGTAGATGAATTGATATGCTATGAAGTTGCAAAAGGTGGAAATCTCGTTTCAACAATGTTGCTCCCAAGAGAGAACGCCGAGCTAATGAGATTGTTTGAAGAATATGAAGGCATTGAAATCGACGAGGATGAAGCAGAGTTTCTGCGAACAAAATTGAGAGATTTTTTTGAGTCTTCTGCAAAGAATAGACGCTTCATGCTATCTAAAGAACTTTCACTCCAGCTTTACCCGTCTCCTGTGGTAATGCAAATAGACTTCATAATGGAACGCCCAAAACGAATGGGACTATGGCGAGAAACGATTAAAAACTTTGCTGACATGGGGCCAGCTTTGCGAGATGGTTTTATCGAAGTTGTAAATAATTCAGGGAGATTCAAAATTTCAGGAGTTCCTGAACTTTTTAGCATGAAATATCTACCCCAGCCAGGTGTGGAAAAAGAAATCACTACTGCAATCTACGCAACAACTACAGGCGTCAATATGAATGATATTACCAAAATAAAAGATCTCTTGAAAAGAAACAAAATCGATCTTTTACTGCTCGTATATGTTGGGGCTGTCGATGACGATGCAAGCAAGGAAATTGACGCTATTCCAACAATTATTCCACTGCATGTCAAAACAATAAGGGCGCAACAACTCATAGCTTTGTCATTAGCAAGGAGACGGGATATAAAAATCAACGAAAAGCTCCTAGAAAGTAAGCTTAGACAGATAATTTACGAGTTTGATTTCACAAGACTATTTGATAGTTGGCTAGAGAAATGCAAGAATGAAGGTATTGTTGTTGATGATCTGACGAAGACTTTCGGTGAAAAAGATGAGTCATTGGCACAAGCTATAGTATATTACATTGAGACAATAAATAAGGAATTTACGCTTAACGAAGTATTTAACGAGATGAAAAAACTCAAGAGTTTTACCGTATATGGACCTAAGAAAAGTTCAGTTGACCCTTTGGATATCGAAACGCTGGATAAATTGAAAGACTATCATAATGATCTCTTGCGAAATCTTTTCATTAAAGAAACAGGAACAGGAAAAATCTGTGTTACGTTCAACCCTGTTGAAAAAAGAATTCTGGAGATTATCGAAAAAGGGGTAAAGACTGTGGAGGAAACTTACAAAAAATTTGTGCTTTTTGCTGACAATCAAGAAATATTTGAACAAGTGTACTTTCCAATTCTCGAATCAAAAGGTCTCATAGAAATAAACAAAGATGAAATTAGCCCTGTAAATAAGCAAAAATTAGAACAACTCGTAATAAGAGGCTTTGAGGAATATTTGAAAAAAACAGAAGAAAGGA
>DTPJ01000062.1 GCA_011334435.1 Candidatus Poribacteria bacterium
GCAGAGCCTACTGGCAAATGTGTTTATTGTAATGAAGAAGGCAAATACAAAGTCTATTTTGCCAAGGCATATTAGAATTTATTAAAGTAAGGATAGAAATCTTGTCAAAAATGCAAGCAGATATAATATTAGATAAATATTAGATACAAGATACAAGCCTGATTGTTATAATATCTGATTTTGTATCTTGTATCTTTGTCTTCAAAAGATGTAAGCCTATTAAATATTTATCATTCAATTTTATTTAATGCAACAGCTGCTTCTTGTTTTACAAGAGGGCTATTATGCTCTGCGTATATTTTCTCCAAAACATCTACTGCACGCTTATCGCCAATGTCTCCTAATGTCTGTATTGCCTTTTGAAGCGTAGCTATATCCTTTTCTTGCTTAACTAAGTTGACAAGAGGGACAACTGCTGGTTCGCCAATTTCTTTCAGAGCATCAGCAGAAGCGTTACGGACATCAACATCTTTTGATTTTAAGGTTTCTATTAAAGGATTTACAGCCCGAGATTCCTTTATTTTTCCTAATGTCCGAATTACAGCAACGCGCACCTGTGTATCTGTATCATTCAGTGCTTTGAGCAATGGATCAACAGCAGGACTTTCAACTATATCTTGTAAAGCTTTTGCTGCTGATCGTCTGGCAGAAACAATGTCCGCATTTAAACCTTCGGTTATCACTTTCACATGACTTTTTTCTCCTAATTTATAAAGCGCGATTGCAGATTCTACCTTAACAAGTGAATTTGGATCGCCTAATTCTTTTATCAGTGATTGTATTGATGTTTTATCTCCTATATCCCCTAATATTTTGGCTGATCCTGATCTAATGAGGACATTGGGTGAATTTAAGCCTTCTCTCAAATGGTTCACTGCTGGACTCCCTATGTTATTTAGTATCATAATTGCGTTTTCTCGGACATATTCTGTGTTATCTGCTAACAATGGTATTACATAATCCACTGCTGGTTCGCCTATCAATGTAAGGACTTTGGACATATCTTCTGTCAGATTCTGCTCCCGCCTCATTATATCAATGGCTTTCTCTATTGCTGGCTTGCCCAATTCCCGCATCTTCCCGATAACTGATTCTAACTTCTGCGTCTTATTCTGCCTATTATACGCGGTAGCTAGAAGACATTGTGCTTCTATGTTATTTGGTTGTTTTCCAATTAACTTTTCAAGTCTTATCTCAGCTTGGCTATAAGCTCGTTCTTGTAATTCCTGCCTTGCTATTTCAAGATCGTTAGTTCCTCTTTGACCACAGCCGATGCTCAACGTTAAAGATAGGAACATTAAAACAATAATAGCTTTTTTCATCACTATAACATTCCTCCTTATTCAAAGTCGTCAAAAATTTTTTTGGTAATAACTAAAACAAATTATGAAGCCAAAAGTAATATCAATTTTTCCACTTACCACCTCTACTTTTTAAATTGAATATTTAAGCTAAATCATTTATTATCTATTATGACATATTGCAAGTTATTTTTCAAGCTTAATTTCTGAAGATCGGACATAAGTTCGGACAATTTATTATCTGATTAAATTATATAGGGAAATCCCTCTAAATTTCCCTTTTCTAAAAGGAGACTTTTAGGGCTTCCTCATTTGAAAAAAGAGCTTTTCAGCTTCCATCTTTGAAAAAGGGGGATAAAGGGCATGGGGGATAAAGGGCATAGGCGTTAAGTTAAGGGAAAAACGTTATTTTTAACGTGAGATAATGTTGTTTCTATCCCCGAAGGGTCGCCATATTTATAGAGACGATAAAAGTCAAAATACAAAGCGGAAGCAGAGCGAATATGATGGGTAAAAAGGTTAAAAGTTAAAGGTTAAAGGTTATATGTAGCTCCTGACGGAGCTAAAGGTTTTCTATTGCTATTAGAAATAAATTTGGTTAGCTAACAACATTTTTTTACTTAAAATTGTCCGAGCTTTGGTGAAAGGCTACTATTGCTGTTTACTAACTACCATTTGCTCAACATATAGCTAAGTGTTTGTCTTTTCTTAGATCTCCGCCGGGTTCAAGAGAGCCATCTTGTTTCCATAGAATAGCAACCGCCTGAGATGGAAACACAGCAGTCTTTTGGACATTATGCCCTTTTTCTTGCAAAATTTTGATTGTTTTTTCTGTTGCGGTATCCTCAATAACAATGTTTCCAACAGCAACAGGTGTCTGTCTAAATGACCCTATTAGATGATTTGTGCCGAACCGTGTTGTATCTGCAGATTCCTGCGGAGTCATGCCAAACTCAACGACATTAAGGAATATCTGCAATGCGGTCTGATCTTGTTGATCTCCTCCAGCTACGCTTATGGTCATAAATGGCTTTCCGTCTTTCATAACCAAAGTAGGAGTTAAAGTAATTCTTGGACGTTTTCCGGGCTTTATCATATTTGGGTGACCTTCCCAAAGGTTGAAACTTTGCAATCTTGTCCCAAGGACAACACCAGTGCTACCCGGTTTCATTCCTGATCCCCATCCGCTGGGCGTAGCAACAAACATATTTCCAAACTGATCTCCAGTTGTGCATGTTGTCGTATCATTAGACATTCCAACAAAGGCATGTTTGCCAAATTCAACTTTGCCCAAAGCCCTATTTTTCCAAGGATCGCCGGGAATATGCGTCAATGATGCCTTATTTCTATCTATCAATGACCTACGTTTATCCGCATATTCTTTTGACAATAAAATCTCCTCTAAGGCAGACACGAACTCATGATCTCCGTAATATGCGTCCCTATCTGCAAAGGCAAGTTTGAGCGATTCTATAACTAAATGGATATACTCAGGGTCATCGTTAGACATACTTGATAATTCAAAACCCTCTAATATATTCAGTGCTTGTATAAATGACGGTCCTTGTGTCCAAAAACCGCATTTATAAACATCATATCCTCTATATGTGCCGTGAACGGGAGATTCAATTTGTGCTTTATAATTTGCGAGATCGTCTTTGACGAAAAGTCCACCTTCCCCTTGATTCCAACTGACGATCTCATCTGCAATAGCACCTTCATAGAATAGCTTTCTGACTGCTTCTAACCCTGCACTTCTGTCTTTTTCGCCTTTTTCTGCATCTATTAGTCTATCAAGTGTATTTCTGAGTCTTGGAAACCATTCTTGCCCGCCTTTTTGAAGGATTTCAATTGTCGGTTCTACAACTTCTGCGAAACTCATAGTGCCGAATTTGTCAAGTGCAAGAATACATGTAGCCAAAGCAGACGGCACCGCTGCGGGCAATATCCCATCGCCAGGGATAGCATCCATACCAACAAACATATCAATACTTGCCTTTTGAGGGGCTGTTCCCATGCCACTTATCGCAAAGACTTTATCATCTTTTGATGAATATATGAGCATCGGCACTTCACCACCGAAGCAGAATTGATCATGATCAGTGACAGATAAGGCAAGTACACTGGCAACACCAGCATCAATAGCATTGCCACCAGCTTTTAGCATTCTTATCCCTGCGGATTCAGAGCCTGCTCTTCCCGCCGCTACCGCGCCATTTTTTCCTGTGACTTTTTTCTTGTTCATTTTTATTCCCTCACTTTTAGAAACGTTTTAACTCTACTGCGTCATTTGGACAAAGTTCTTGACAGCAGTAACAACGTATACATATCTTCCTATTTATTGAAGGACAATTGCCCTCCATTGACATAGCGTTTGTTGGACAGCTATCAACGCATATCTTGCAACCTTTGCATTTATCTTTGATTATGTAAGGTTTTAGCCATACAAGAGACCTAATCAGTTTATTATTAAATGCCCTGCCAGCAAACTGTGAAAGAAAAGTAGATGGCATTTTAAAATTATCTATTACTTCTAATTTACCTATTATTTGCATTTTTGATATATCGTTTTCTCCAAGCCCTCTTTGATGAGCGACCTTCGTCATATAGGTCTTGCTTGGATTTTTTCCCATCATATATGTCATCACAGAATCAACCGCAACGCCGTCATCAGAAGCTATGATCTTGCCTATATGTCTTAGGTTTCCATTAGATGGACCATTGCCTTCCATACCAACAATAGCATCCATGATCACAAGATCGGGAATACGGATTTGATAAATATCAACCATCGCCTCAACGAAATTTTTATAACTTCCTGTTACCGCATGGATTCTGCCTTTGTCGCCTCCGATAAGAAAGCCAAATGAGTTTTTAATAGCGCCAGTAATCTGTGTTAAACTATGCGTTTTGAATTTTGGCAATGAGATTAAAAAATCCACATCTAAAATTGATTTTGATATTACAACCTTTTTTGTCCATCTGGATTTGATCTCTATTGCAAGTGGTTCTTGGGATAAATTTCTGTAACAGCCCAAAGAAGCCTCTGCAATGCCAGAACTTTTGGCGCATCTTTCGTTTATATTTGCCCCGCTTGTGCCGGGATTGTCGCCGACTATGACGTTTGCACCTGCATTAAGTAGCCATTTGGTAACTGCTTTAACTATGTTAGGGTGAGTTGTGTTGCCTAACTCAGGAGCACGTCCATTGAGTATATTTGGCTTTACTAAGACGCTTTTGTGCTTCCATTCCTTTGGAAAAGCAGAGAATACATCATCTATACTCTTCTCAACAGAATTGTAATCATCACAATCTAATATTAAGACTTTACTCATAAATATTTATCCTATTTGTATTAATGAAATCCAAACCATCTTTATAGCCTATATCAACGCAAGTTTGTATTATATCTCTGTCCGAAGTAAATCGGGTAGCTGGTATTGGTTCTTTTGGACGAATAACTATAATCTCAATTCCTTCGTGTTTTTGATAAAGAAAATCATTTAATTCGTGCTTGATCCTGTTATGTTCTGCCATTATTTTAGGTATACGTCCCGGTAATTTATTCAAGAAACCGCTTTTTCTTTTATTTGTCTGACTTAACGCAGTATTAAGGACAACGAATATCTTATTGCATTTAAGTTCCAAGGCTTTTCTTATTGGTATCGGTTCAAACATTCCGCCGTCAATGTATCTTTTGCCGTCAATAATGACTTTGTCTCTGTAAACATAAGGTATCGCTGCGGTAGCTTTTAACAAAAGAAATATATCATATTTTTTCGCATCAAAAAACCTCGTCGTCATCGTGTCTAACTCAAATGCTGTTATGTAAAACTCAGACTTTGACCTCATCACCTTGTCCATATCAATAACTCTGGACTCCATTCTGCATACTTCGTCAACAAGATAGTTCAAGTCCATAAAATTTTTGCCGGGAATTAAGAAATTTTTTTTGTTAAAAAACCTGCCATTTGTCAAATCATCTACATATATTCTCTCGCAAATATCCATCTGGTTAGACAGGTATCTTATGCCATTATAAGCCCCTGCACTTGATCCGATCAAAACATCAAATTCTAAATTATGTTGTCTAAATGCTTTCAGGACGCCACATTGATATGATCCCATCATTGCTCCGCTTGAAAGGACAAGGGCAGTTTTCTTTTCATTGTTTATTTTTACCACCTCCAAATAAACATCAAAAAGAATGTTCATTTATCATTATAAATGATAGCGTGTTCATTTTCAACACTATTATGCTGAAGATCGGACATGAGTTCGGACAATTTATTATCTAATTAAATTATCTAGGGAAATCCCTCTAAATCTCTCTTTTCCAAAGGGAGACTTTTAGGAATCCCCTCTTTGAAAAAATGGCTTTTAGTCTCCCCCTTTGAAAAAGGTTTTCAAGGGTAGGTTTTTTGGGTATTAAGATATAGAAAAGCTAGGCAATTAGTGATTTTTCTCTCCTTTTAGAGTATAATTCATTATATTAATTAAACATAATATTAATTAAACATAAACAATTCAAAAAGAGACACCAAATGCCCAGCAAACATAAAAAAGTATACCATAAATCAAAAAAGATAAAATATCTAAAGATAAAGTATCTAAAGATGAAGTATCTTACGAGAAACAAATTAAAAAATGGAGAAATAATATTCAAAAACAATTGCCTGTTCTCACAAAATCTCAAGCTTATCTTCTATCTCTATGGAGTTTCGCTATGGTTATCATAAAATCATGTGCTATTACCTCTGTTGCTTTCTTTTTAGCCTTTCTGTTTGAGGATGATGATAAACTCATTGACAAAAAGAAAAACGCATGGGAACAAAGACTGACAGAGTTTTGCTATAATAGCGATGATAAAAAGGGGAGATTTAGAGGGATTTCCCTAGACAATTTAATTAGATAATAAATTGTCCGAACTCATGTCCGATCTTCAGTATATTCTTGATTGACACTGATGTTAGCATATTTTATAATACTTACAGAAGGTTAAAAATATTTAATGGATTCTTGTTATAGTTTACCCCTTTCGTAGCAGGGATAGGAAGTATAAGGAGGATAAGGCTTTGGAAGTTAAACAAGTTGTCATAACAGGACAAAATCAAGTTGAACTTCAAAAATCAGAATTAGATGAAAAAAATCTTGCTACTAACGAGCTATTTATAGAAACAGAATATACATTTATAAGCACAGGGACAGAACTGGCAAATTACACAGGTAGAGAGCCAAAGGTTTTTCAACCAGGGTCATGGTGTGCTTATCC
>DTPJ01000100.1 GCA_011334435.1 Candidatus Poribacteria bacterium
GGACCAAGTAAACTGAAGAATTCTCCATCATTGATAATCAGGTCTATATCTTTGACAGCGACAAAATCGCCAAACTTTTTGCTTATATTGGACAATCTAACGGAAGACATGAATAATTAGAATATATTAGTAGTTAGTTTTTAGTAGGCTTTTTTGGTATTGTTTCCCTTTGTTTTTAATGTTTTGTTCCCAATATTTCATCCATTCATCTGATTTTTTAGAAAATACTTCCCAATCTATATCCATTGGAACAATTGAGGCATCAGTTATCCACTTTGGCAAAAGCTCCTTAGGGATGTCATTTCTGGTAGGTATGCGATAGTGTTCTTTAGCGAGAATTATTAGGCTTTCCTGCGTATTAACGAATTCATAATATAATTTTGCAGATTCAAAATGTTTGCAATTGGCAACAATGGCAATCCCTTCCGTCACGATTGGCGTCCCACTTTTAGGTATAACGTATCCGAAGGGATAATTCTTTGCAGTCGCTTGAAAAACCATGTCAGGCATATTCCAAATAGTGAGTAAGCCTTCGCCACGAGCGAGTTTTTGTTGCATCATTGTTGGACTTGACGCATATTCTTTTGTGTTGGCATCAAGTTTTAATAGCCATTCATATCCTTTGGTCGGATCGCCAGTATCTTTATAAAATCGCCAGATCATAGCACAAAAGATCGTTCTCATCGTCCCAGAAGCTAATGGATAGCGAATTATTATCTTGTCCTTCCACTTTGGCAATAGCAACTCATCCCAATCTTTCGGCACTTCCGATTCTTTTAGCAAATGATTGTTGTATCCTATAACTTCTGGCGTAAGAAATGTGCCGAACCATAGGTCATTAGGGTCTTTATATCTATGATCAATAGCATTAGCCCATGATGGAGTATATTTTTGTAATAGACCATCTTTAACTGCATCCATAAATGAAGTAGATGGTGCGCCCCACCACACATCACACTGTGGATTTTCACGCTCTGATCTTATCCTATCAAGGATGTCCTGAGAGCCAATATCTATCCATTGCACGTCAATATCGGGATATTTGGCTTCAAAGAGTTTTTCAAATTGCGTCATTATATCTACACCATGAGGGGAATAGACAACGACGATTTTTTTTGATTTGCCCTTGTTGCCACATCCAAAGATAAATAGGGCAATAAAAATTATGATGATAACAATGATAAAAAATAATAATTTCCTCATTTTGTTCATTTATTGTTTTTTAATTGTCTTCTTTTTAAGCAGAAAGGATATGATAACTGGATGCTGATTATCCAACATCCAGTATTCAGAACTTATTTGCCCATCTTTTTAAGATTTTGTAGGCATCTTTCAACGCATTCCAAAGGCGGATAGGCATAACTTTCTTGCTCAACGATATACCATTCAGTTCCACCTATTGTCTCGCAAAGCCTGAAAATGTCATTCCAGCGGACTTCATCTTCACCTATAAGTGCTTTATCGTTAGTTTTTGAGAATGCTTTGAGATGGACTGTTTTAGCACGACCTGGATATTTTTCCAAGAAAGGCACAGAATCTGCCCCGCCATGAAGTGAATTCCCTGTATCAATCTGCATCACAACTTCGGGAACAGTATTGCTGAAAAATATGTCCCACGGAAGTTCACCTTCCATTGGTGCAAATTCAATGCTATGATTATGATAACCGGTAAACATGCCTTCTGGCTTCAATCTTTCTGCGATCTCGTTGAACAATTTAGCTGTCTCAAGCCATGCGGATTTTGAATTACGTCTTGACTCTGGTAAACCAGGGACTATCAAGAATTTGTTGCCAAGTGTGCGATGAAATTCTACTGTTTTCTTTAGCTCATCACCTAAAAGCGTTTCAAGTCCGATATGTGCACCGGCAACTTTTAGCCCTAAATCGTCAAGCATTTTTCGTATCTCTTTGGCATCATAACCATAGTAACCAGCGAAATCTACACCTTCGTAGCCCATTTTCGCCACTGCTTTTAAGACACCGGGAAAATCTTTGGCGCAATCTTCACGCACCGAATATAATTGTAGTGCTATCGGTATTCTTGCCATATTTCTACTCCTTCTATGATAGCAAACCCATTGCTTTATTATTAAAGCTAATACTCGTAACTAAACAGATTTTATCATCTTTTCTGATCTAATGCAATAATTTTTATAATGCTTAATTAAATTCAATTTCCCATGATAGCTTGGCTTCGTTGAACATCAAGTCCATCGCCCAAAGTCCGCCGTTTTGCCTTTGTATAGGATTAGATGATCGCTTTATCTGACATCTCTGAGGGATGTTAAAATATGCCTTGCCTTTAATGCCTTTTGCGCGTGAGAATGTCCCAGATAGTTTTTTCGCATTCTCATCCCAACTAATATCAATCAATTCAGCCTGCCCCTGAGATAGATGAAGATTTGTCCCAACATATTGCGGTCTATCTTGTGATCGCCAAAAAGAAAATAGCCTGCCAGATAATCCTGGGACCAAAAAACTTGCCGATTCTGAGCTAATTCCGACAAATTGCTCTGTCCAAAATTCCCTTATGATATATTCACCATCAAGCAGTCCTAATTCTTTTAGAGACAGATTTATTTGTCTTTGATTTTCATCAAAATTAAACAAAGCCAATAAATCCCATTCAATACCAGCAGACGAACATTTGATATGCCATATATCTGGCATTTCAGACGTGAAAAGGTTAATAGGACGTGCAGGTTTTGGAAAAGGTGGAATACTCTGTTGCATCATGATAATTCGCTCTTCTGGAAGCTTGGTGAGATCGTCTGAAAACATAATGCTTGATCCAGACAACGCAAGCATCATTACCCTTAATCTGCATTCTTCCGTTCCTGCATGTGCGCGTATTGAGAGGTCGCAGGCATCGTGAACGTAAAGTTCATGGAGATAATATTGTGCGGATGACATTCTGAAAACTTCTTTTAAGACGTTCCAAGTGGTCGCTCCTGCGTCTAATGTGTCACTCGTAGCGAACACACCATCAGCTAATCCAATAGATAGTAATGGAGGAGTTTGACAATATCGGACATAGGCATCTTCTCCTGCACCTTCACGGACAGCCTGCATAGCCTTTTGAAGTGGTGTCCAACCCCTGACAGCTTTCGGGTCTTCGGGATATAGGTTTTCGCCCGCACAGCCAGCGATAAAGTCTATTTTATAATATACTGATCCCTTTTTTGTCAATCTACGGAAAGTATCCACAATATATTTATAGGCATCAGGGTTAGTTGCATCCATCTGATATTGAGGAGGATTTGGCACCCAATACCATTTCCATGTCTCCTGAGGATTACCGTTTTGGTCTTTGAGAACCCAATTTGGATGTTCGTTAAATATCTTAGATGTCCCTGATACTTCTGTTGGAGCGATCCAAATACCAAGTTTTAGTCCAAGATCGTTTAAGTCTTTTGCCAAACCTTCAAGCCCTTTGGGATAATCCTTTTCGTCCTCGTCCCAATCACCGCAAATATCCCCTGTTTGCCAACCATGATCCAAAAGCATTATATCCATGCCTAAATCTCTAAATCTATCTGCAACAACTCGGGCATTAGCCATAGTGAACTCATGGCTTATCGGCATCCTAATAGCATACCAAGAACACCAACCGATCGTCGGATTAGTTTTCCTAGGCGGGTCTATCTCAGCGATTAAGCTTGCATAAGATTCTAACAATGTAAAAGGATTTTTATCTACCTGTAATATCAATAAATCTGTCTCAACACAATCTTTTGGCGATAGTTTTATCCCATTAAATCTTGCTATACCATCAACCCTCACCTCGTCTGATTCATGGAGATAGTTTACCGATATTATTGGGCGATTTGTCTTTCCTGTAAGGAATCCTATACAAACTGAGCCATTTTTACTTGCAAGAGTTGCCATACCATTACTGCTTGCATGGAAATCTTTTTTCCCATTCTCATCTTTGACAACTAATGGAACTACTGTTGGATGTGCAATTCCATGAGCGATATGTGCTTTGATCTCATCGTTTTCACAGCCAAAGTTGATATGGGCATCTCTCATCAAAACAAAATCATATATGCTTGCTGTCTCTGTCCCGTTATTTTCTAATCGCCCGAATAGACCAATGAGATTACGATCTGAGTAATATATAAAATGAACAGTTATATCTAATGACAGATCGTCAGAATATCCTGAAAAAATTATTTCGGCGTTTTTTCTATTCTCAATTTGACTTTCTGATTTTTTCAATAAGTTTATTTTGAAAAGTTTTCCGTTCACATTGATAGAAGTTGTTATCCCTGAAATTTTGATGTCTGGACTGTGGAAGCAGACTGATAAACTGGAATCTTTTTCATTGAATGCTACGTCAATTTCTCTTTTGTCTAACATTCTATTTCCTTTCCTTAATCGTTAAAAGAACAAAAAAATAGTAGTATTATATATTACCAACCATAAAATAAAAAATTATCCTAACAAGTATCATAGCAGAGACAATAATACCAGAAATAAATAAGATTGTCAATTTCTTGTTTATTTTTTCATTTTCCAAGGTTTCTTCTTCTCTAAAGGCGGACTCTGTCCTAAAAGCCTTTCCATCTCTATTTCTCCTTTCTTTGAAACACTAAACTCTGTAAATCCCTGTTACATTCGCTATTATGTGCATAAGGTTCATGAAATTAGGGATCAGTCACAGATTCATATTTTGGATAAAATGTATGCGAATTTCAAAGAACATCCTTCAGAATCCCTGTGATTATTGGGTTTCTACAATTTTTGCCGGATCAGATATATAAACGAACTATTAGAAACCTTTCTATATAATTATTTCTTTACCAATATTTAAAGGCATACATCGGCTTATTTAGTATAATGCCAATTATGCCCCAGAAACTACCGACAACAAATTCACCTAATATCAATCCAACGAAAAGTGGGATTGTCTTTCTATATAGTCTAACCCCTCCATATTTCAAAACTGTTCTCTTGATGACCCAGCTTAGCATAAGCGAAGCCCAAAGCCATTGCATAGAATAATCATCACCTAATGCATAGCCCAAAGGATGTAAGTTCCACCAGATAAGACGAGTCCGCAATGTCAGCAATAAGATGGTAAATACAAATCCAATTCCCATAAACGCGACAGCAGGATAATTGGTCGTAGATGGATAGAATAACCAGTTTTGCAATCTATCAAAAGGTTCTCTGCCAAATGCGGAAACAGCATAACCAGATATTTTTGCCAATGCCCCAAGCCTGTAAAATCCATCAACAAGTATCCACATTGCCGATATTATGCCGATAAATCCCCCTAATATCGTTGCTAAAAACATCCTTGATTCGCTTATGCCTATTTGATGTGCTATCTTGAAACCTTCTAATGAATGTGGCATCGGATGGGAACGATAAGCACGATTGAAAGAATAGAAAAGTGCGAACATTGTAAGGTTGTTTGGTCGGATATGCCTTGTCCCTATTGCAGTAGTGATGACAACGCTTGGGTCCATAGCATGGAGATCATGCGCAGGCACGCCTAATTCTGCTCTCATTCTCGTTATGCCTAATGCAAGAAGAAAATATATTCCGAAGAAGCTTATTATCGCCCAAAAAGACATGCCCGCATACAAGCTAAAAGCTATTATAAAAAGCCAACCACCTATGATCCCCAAAATAGAGAGACGATATGATCTGGCATCGCTGATATTGACATCACTTTTTCCAAATATGAGTTGTAAGACATTCTTGAAATGTTTTCTGCCGATAAAAACTGCGAAAAAACATATACCTATATATGCCCCAAATGATTGCTCACGGATAAACGGAAATCCTGCGAAACCATGTAATCCGATTACACTGGCGATCATCCTTTGCACTTTTGAGAAAAAGAAGAAAAACCAGCATGAGAAAGCTAAATCAACAGGTATAAGATAACCAAGCCCAACTGCGAAAGGGAAAAATGCAACTATCGTCCAACCCATACTATTCCATGGCTTTGATGTGAAAAGATGGCTAAGTTCATATTTGACGACAAAAAGCGGAAATGTAGGCAAGAGGTATGCTATCCCATTATATATATCTATACTACTTGCAATGGCAAAGCCTGTCCAGAACATTTTATCTTTGAACAAACCTTTTCCTTCGCTTCCAGTTATTGACATCGGAATTTGTGCGATAGGATATGAAAGCCTTTCTCGCTCTATCCATTGTCTTTTGATGATAATATTCGTGCAAAACATTATCAATAAAAGAGTCATTAATAGCAAAGACCAACTCGCCAAAGGGACGATCCATGCTTTAATATTCTCAATATTATAAAGCGTAGATTGACCTTCATAAAATCCTTTCAAAACCGCTTTATCTGATACAGTAAGCCATCTTGGTAAGTATGGAAAGAAGAGACTTTCCCATTCATTTTCGGGTGTGGCAAACCAGAAGGCATGACCAAGAATAGGGATAAGAACCTGTATCATGTCAGTCCCAGCAACACCTGTGCTGATTGACAACATGATATATATCGTTA
>DTPJ01000613.1 GCA_011334435.1 Candidatus Poribacteria bacterium
ACAGATATGGCATTTGGTAACGAAAATCCCGGATTGTCAAGTGCTGTTCCTGTTGGGAGTTTTAAGCCAAATGGTTATGGTCTATTTGATATAGAGCGGAATGTCTGGGAGTGGTGCTTAGATTGGTATGATGAGGGATATTATGCAAAGTCTCCCGAAAAAAATCCAAAAGGTCCTGCTACGGGAGATAAGCGAGTCTTGCGTGGTGGGTCGTGGTTTTCTGGCATTTATACGCCATTGAGGATACCTTATCGGTATAGCCTTGAACCTGATCAGACAAGTAATCTTATCGGCTTTCGTTGTGTTCAGGATAATAAATAAAGGAATTGGGTTGTTGGGCAAATATCTATCTCGTGATTTAAAAATTCTCTCAATTGCATTTTTCTTTATCTTCATGGGGTCCTCCTTCCAGCAATTTTTGATCCCCTACCTTCAAAAATCCACGTCATGGAGCGCTATGAAATGCTCAGTTATACTTATGGTAGTATATTCAACGTTCCTATTCTGGCGTGTATTTGTCAACTATACAATAAAATGGCTTGGTGATTATGTATCAATATTCTTAGGGTCGCTCACATATTCGGGATTTATGCTTTCGCTTTATTTGACAAAGCAATATCCTTTGATCATACTTTCAGCGTTGATATGGGGCTGGGGTGCAGCTGCATTATGGATCACAAGCAGTTCACAGGTTCTTGACGCATCAAGATCATCGCAATATGGAATGGCTTCCGGCATATTTTATTGTGCCACACACCTTGGATTTGCCTTTGGTGTGCTACTTTTAGGCAATATCGGCGAAAGATTTAGCGGAGATCACGCTGTTTTGACCGCATGTCTTGCCATAGTTATAGGCAACATAATAATTCTTTTTATTCCAAAAAGAAACACACATAGAGAATCCAGAATTGGCATCGCATTTACTATGATGTTGGCGAAAAAGATAAGGATAGTCAGTTTTCTTCTTTTTGCCTCATCATTGAGTTTTGGATTGATGCTTGGGGCTTTTACAGGCGTTGCAGAAAAGCATGGATTCGCTTATCTTGCTGGGACTGCGGTCTTTGCTCCGATTGCTAGGGCAGTTTTAAGTCTTGTTGGCGGATTTATTTCTGACAAACTCGGCAGAGGAAAAACGTTATTTATATCGTTTGCAATTAGCACTGTCGGGCTTGCATCTGCGGGAATATGGTCAAATATCGTAACGCTTGCGTTCAGTGCATTAAGTCTTGGGCTTCAAGGCGGACTTGTGCCTGTCTCTGCTATGGCGATTATCGGCGATTCTGTAAATACTGAAAGACGACACCTTGCTTTCAGTGCAACTTTTGTCTGGAGAGACCTCGGCGTTGTTTTATCGCTATTCTTTGGTCAATATATCAGTTCAAAGTTAGGCGGATTTAACGGGACTTTCATTATATTTGCGGGCATATTCTTAATTTGTGCGTTAATATCTTTATCGCTAATCAAGCACGAAAAAGAATTAGTTTAGTTAGCCTTTATAAAGTTTTTTATTTTTATGCGTTTCTATGGCGATCTCTATGATCCTATCCAAAAGATCGGAAAATTCAATGTTAGCCGCTCTTGCCGCTTGTGGATAAAGGCTTAATTCAGTCATACCAGGGATCGTGTTTAATTCAAGGACATATATCTCATCATCTTTTATCATCATATCTGTTCTGGACATCCCACCGCAATTAAGCGATTTATGGGCGATAACCGCAACTTCCTGAATACGTTTGATCATATCACCTTTGAAGTCTCTCGGCGGGGTTATCTCATCTGTCGCGCCTGAGGTATATTTTGCGGAATAATCAAAAAATTCGCTGGTCTTCGGTATTATCTGTGTCGGAACAAGAGGAATCGGTTCTTCACCGTTGACAGCTCCTAACACTGCACAGGTAACTTCCTTTCCGTCAATGAATTCTTCAATAAGCACGTCGTTACTATGTTCAAAAACGCTTTCTAATCCTTTTAGGAAATCTTCCTCAGATTTTGCTATGCTAATTCCTACACTGGAACCAAGCTCAACAGGTTTAAGCACACATGGAAAACCGACCAGACTTTTAAGTTCTGATGTGATCTGATATTGTCTTTTTTTCCAATCCCATATAGTAAAATCAACGCCCTTTGGGACTTTCAGACCGACGTATTCAAACATTCGCCGAGACATGACTTTATTCATAGCAAGACTACTTGATAGGACGCTTGAGCCTGTATAAGGTATATCAGCGATCTCAAGCAAGCCTTGAATAGTCCCATCTTCGCCCATAGGTCCGTGCATAGCTATAAATACAACATCTATTTTTTCCTCAATAGCCTTATCTAATGCGTTTCCTGTGGTAGTAGGGACAATATCGGATTTTCCAAAGTCTAATTGATCAAAATTTGATTGAGTTAGATAGCCTTTTGGAATTATCCATTTGCCTGTCTTTGTGATCACCACAGGTTTGACGTTATATTTATTTTTGTTTAAGGCATTGACAATAACTTTTCCAGTATTGAGTGAAACTTCATGTTCTGCGGTTCTTCCGCCCATTAAGACTGCGACGTTAATTTTACGCACTACAAAATCTCCTTGTAATAAAAAGAGTTTAAATTTTCTTGATCTATATTGGAGTTAAATATATTATAACCGTTTTTGATCCATATCTTGAAATTGCGGAATAGCGTTGCTGTGCCTTCCCTATATTTTCCGCAATAGGTAGTTCTGTCTATCATGCCGATTGCATGGATGCCTAATTTGCCACTAGTGAATCAGCTCAATTTAATAGGAATACTCGCATCAACAAATAGCAATATATTCAGCGAAAGATTGTGATTCAGGAATAGGCAAATTATCTTCTAATAGACCTTGTATGTGCATTTGAATTGCTTCATACATATTTTGCTCTGCTTCTTTGTATGTTTTACCACTAGCAACACAACCCGGCAAATCTGGTGAATATGCTGAATAATTTCCTTCTGCCTTTTCAATAACAATTAGAAAGCGGTACATTATCTTTTTTCCTCCTTCAACTGAGCTTGTTTCAATATACTATTCAAAGTCCCAATGGCTAAATCGTGGTTAAGATGTCCTGCTATTGTAACTCTACCCGGTTTGATGGGGTGTTTTATTGTCGGTGACTACCCTTTGTTTTTACTAAGAACCAACCATCTGCTTCTATCATTCTAATAATATCTCTAATTTTCATTATTAGCTCTCTCATGGATTTTCATCGTGTCCATATCTTGAAATTGCGGAATAACGTTGCTGTGCCTTCCCTATATTCTCATACAATCACTATGGTGCCTTATTAAATCCCATGCCAACATGTAGAAAATGCTCATCTTCAGTAAGTATATAACCTATATCCAGGTCTTTCATTACTACCATTGATGTAAGATCAGTAAAGGAGATCATGGATTTATCGTGAAATTGTAACCTAAACTGTTTTGCTCTTTCAAATCTGCTGGGAGTTATCCACTCAAGAGTCACATATTTTTTAATTATACTACTGTCTATAAGCTCTATTGACGCCTTAGCAAAAGATAATGGTAATCTACGACATGTCTTTTTTCTCAATTATCTCTGAGGGTTAGCCAGCCCCAAGTATCAATTAAGAGTTTCATTACCATATAATTCTTCATCAATCCCTTCAGCTAAAGAACCATGAGAAATACCACCAATGAATTTAAGTAATGGATTTTCCCCATCCATTACGCTCTTGCTTTCCTTCATTTTATGAAGATATTCTGCAAAATCTAGTAACTCTTTAAGGCTTTCGTCTGATAATGCCTCAATTTCATTTAACAATTGTTCTTTGATTTTTGACATTTTGTCATCCTCCAAACTTACCAACATTTTTCGTCCATATCTTGAAATTGCGGAATAGCATTGCTGTGCCTTCCCTATATTCTCTGCAATAGATAGTTCTGTCTATCATGCCGATTGCATAAATAATTATTCATTTTTGGCGATAAATTCGTATATGATCGAAACTTGTAATTGTCTGTTCTAAAATACTTTGACCAAGACAGGAAGCAAAGATGCCAGTCTCCACTGGATCCACCATATCTGCTTCTGTCCATCCGCAGGTGTACCAATTCTGTCCATCTGAACTGCAATATCCACGAATTATATTATTCTTACGCTCAAGCGCAAGTATTAATGATTCAGCATCCAAGAATCCACTACATACCGTTCTTCTTCTATGAGAAAGTGAGATACAATTTTTTAGCCCTAACACTTGCTGAATTGTAATTACATTATTGCCGCTCTGGATAAATAAACCTCCTGATCTCGCTCCACCCATTCTGGCTTCAATTATAAAATCACTGGTAATGGATTGTGAGAATCTAGGTGCACTGTATTTATAACGGCCGAACCCTGATCCACCTGATGCTCTTATTTCTACGCAATCATGATCGAGATTGAGCGAATAAGAAGATATACCTTCTGGATCTAACCATTTACAATTTAACAAGAATGCGCTTGTATCAAAATGCTCTTGTAAGTCTATTTTTGAGGGATTTGCAGGATATTCCGCAGGTTTTAAACGGATCTGGTTTATTCCAACTCTTTTCAGTTCCTCAGAGTATTCCAACTCAAATCTATCACATAGTTTATCAAAAGCTTCTATACACCCCAATTCATGGTAGGATGGCTCGATCATTCTTAGAACAATACTGGTGTATTTAATGTAATCTAACAAAGTTTTATAAACCATATCGTTGGCTATATCTGTTTTTCCCAAAAACAGATATGCAGGGAAAAACCTTACCATATGATTTGGCCTTCCCATTTCATCAGCTATTAAAACTACTTGCTCTGCATGTTCTTTAGCACAATGAATATTTCCGATTTCTATATTAAGCGACATAAGTTGGATATGATACCATGCTATTTGAACTTTAGTGGTGACTTCCTTCAATAAATCCTCAAGGATACTGATCGCTGTATATGCAAAATCCTTTTCTTCATTTACCATACAAAAAGCACGCCGAAATGACCTGAAAATCTTGTCTGCGCCTTCCTCTTTAGAATTAAGGAAAATAGATCGAGCCTGTGAGATTTCATCAATTTCAAGAGATGCGAGTACCCTCATAATCCTTATGAAAGCCGGTATTATCGTATCCCTCCGCCCAGCTTTTGCATAAAGCTCTGTAATTCTTCCACATAAAAGTAAAGGAACTACAGCTTTAGTCTCTGCAACTATATCTAGAGCTTCTTCGTAAGCCTTTATTGCGTTATCATTTTGTCCAAGTTCATGATATGCTTCTCCCAATGTGCATAATGTTGTAGCTTGAACCCGCAAGTCTCCAATACGTTCTGATATTTCCAAAGATTTTATAAAATAGCCGATACTTTCTTCTGTCCAATGCTTGCCCGTTCTCACCCATAATCTTGTTCCAGCTCTGTTGTAATAAACCCATAATAGAGTTGGTAAATCTCCAAGTTCTTCTGCAACTCTAATTGCTTTATCTCCATATTCATCAGAATATATGCCGTTGAACGATTGCCATTTCTCCATATCAGAATATAACAAAGCTAACTCCCGTTTATATCCCATCCGTTCAGCAATTTCTGTGGCATGCTGACAACGTATGAAGTTGTCTTCCAACAACCCGCGTTGCCATGCCCAAGCTATGCCACGTTCTAATTCCACTAACTGAATAGAGCTATCATTTTCAGGAAGTTCCTTTAATCCAAGCTCAAAATACTCTGTCGCTTTGACTTTATCCTGTATTCCTTCACATTCAAGCCAACCCATTTTCCCATATATTTCCGCTCTCCCATGAGGATCATCACACCATTTTAGAGCTTCTTCGTAATCCGAAATTGCCTTAGTCCATTGACAAATGAACCCAAGCACTGAACCGCGATTCTCATAAAGAATAGCTCTTTCGTGTCTATATGGTTTATCGGATTTGGTTATCATCTCTTCTGCCTTGTTAAAATATCGGAGAGCTTCATCATTTGAGAACTGTCTCGCGAGCTTGATCCCTGATTTAAGCAGATAATTTATTGCTTTCTCCTCATCATCACTCTTGGAGTAATGCTCTGCCAACTCCTCATAATACTCCTCTATCCTCTCCTGATATAGCTTTTCTATGCCCTGTGCTACATGAAGATGAAATTCCCTTCTCTTTCTCTCCAGTATGCTCTGATATGTCGCCTCTTGCGTCAATGCGTGCTTGAAGGCATACTCCAACTCAGGCACCGTCCGCTCCTCATATACTAATTCCCTTTCCTCAAACTCACTGATGTAATGATTAAGCTTTTGCTCTTGATGTGTGAGATGCTCCAATAATCTATGCTTGAATAGCCTACCAATTACACTGGCACACTGCAAGACATACTTCGCCTCCGCCTGTAACCTGTCAACCCTTGATAATATAACACTTTGTATCGTGTCTGGAACATCTATATCCGCTATCTCTTCTCTGGCTTTCCATCTATCATCCTCATGATATATCATCCCTTGCTCTATTAATGACCGTA
>DTPJ01000742.1 GCA_011334435.1 Candidatus Poribacteria bacterium
AGGTTCAATTCTAAAAGCATCGCCGACTTTTACTTCATAGGGAACATCATTAACGATCATTTTCGGTGTGCCTTCAATAAAATAGAAGGTTTCCTCAACCTCATTATGTCCATGACAGCCCATTTTTTCGCCGGGCTTTAAGACTATGACGCCCCATTCAAATTTAGGTCCACGGAAGAGATATTTTGGTCCTGAATCACCTTTTCTGAAGGTCTTTTCACTTTCATTTACTCTTTCCATACCGTTCTCCAAATTTAGTGACAAGTGATCAGTAACAGATAACAATCGCAGTGATTATTTTCACTGATTACTGATCACTGATTACTATTCATTATCCAAGTTCTTTAATTCTTGCGGATGCCTCTTTGTGTTGAGGATCGATTTCAAGTGCCTTCTTTATTTCAGCAATTCCTGCATCTTTATTTCCCTGAGCGATAAGCAGTTCGCCCATAGCGAAGTGAAATTCAGCAGTCTTTTCAATATCGGGATCCTCCTCTTTTGCGGTGTCCAATTGTTTTTGGGCATCAGCAATTTGTTTATTCTTTATTTGAGATAATGCCCTTCTGGCAATCATAAACCTTCTATCGTCAATTAATTGGGCTACCCTTTTCATTGCATCAACCGCTAACTTGTTTCCATTAGCAGCTGATGTCATCACGAGTTTAAGGTCAATCTTTGATGGATCTTCGGAGATCTGCTTGGCTTCCTCTCCTGTTCCAATAAATTTCTTTAATTCCTCATTGATCTTTTGATTTACAATTCTAATACCGTTGCCATATTTTGTGCTTGCCCATGAATAGCTGTTATATTTGTAACACAAATCTGCGATCTCTTTTTGGACATTATAGTCGTTATTGCCTTGACCTTTTGCTTCTGTGTCAAAAATTGTAGCACGTTTTGGATCGTTCTTTCTATAATAAAGGGCCTCAGCTAAATTTTGTAAGGCATCAATATTATCATTTGGTTTTAAGGCAACTGATCTCTCAAAGCATTCTACTTCATTATCCGTATCTTTTAATTTTTTATAAACTAAGCCCATTTTATAATATATTTCCCAATCTCTGTACGGGACTAATCCCAAAGCAGTTTTGTAAGATTCTAATGCTTTGTCATATTCTTCTTCGCTATATTGAGTTTCGCCTTCAAGGATCATCTTATCTATAACTTTTGAATCTCGTTTTATAGCTTCCTTAAACATCTGATTTGCCTTCTCTTTATTGCCGATGCCTTTATAGCATTTGCCAAGATAAAGATAAGCAGATGCTGCGTTATTCCATGGTTTACCGCCGACTAATTGCAAGGATTTCTCAAAGAGTGCGCCCGCTTCTCTGTATTGTCCTGCTTGAAGATATGTAATTCCAATCATATATAGGGCATCATACATCGTGCCTTGAGAGTCAACGCTAATATCAGGCACAAGGCTTAATGGATCAACGCCAAAATCTGGTGACGTTGTTCTTGCTTGTGCAGCAGCTTGTGCGGATTGCGTACCTTGTGGACTTACCGGTGTCCCTGCTGGTTGCCCTGTTGAAGATCGGTCAATGTCCCCACGTGGAACATTAGTAGCCCTACGTCTTGTCCTTGTCCCAATTTGAGATATTGTCTGTGGTTCTTTCTGACCTTGCTGAACTTGTGCTTGCCCTGTTTCTCCCGCAGGAATTTCAGAGGCATCTACGCCCATATTTGCCAACAATTCCCGAGCTTCTCTACCAGAAGACGATAAGCTATATTTTGATGCTACAAACTTGTAAGTTTCTATAGCCTCATCTGTCATATCAAGTTGCCCCTCATATATTTTGCCAGCTGTCAATGCCGCTTGTGCTGCGAGCCTATGCGTAGGATGAGCCTTTGAAAAATCTAAATATATTTTGACTGCTTCCTCATATTTCTTGGATTCTTCATAGCTTTTGCCCATTAATAGTGTCGCATCATAAGCTAAATCGGTATCAGGAACTTCCTCAATCACTTTTTTGAACCATTCAATGGCTTTATCATATTCTTTGGACTGGAAATAGTGCATCCCAATAGCTTTTTCCGCTTCACCAGCATACTTGGTCTTTGGATAAGCTTTGATGACTTCATTATATACTTCAAGACCTTTTGCCTGATCTTCAAGTTGCTTGTAATAAGTCTCGGCAATTTTTAGGTGAGCCAATTTAGCTTCATCTGTCCCTGGTTTAGCCCTCATAATTTGCTCATAAGATGCAATTGCTGATTTTGGATCAGACATCGCCATCTTATCAGCTTTCTGCACCTGAGAACCACAACCAACAAAAAGAACTAAAATACAAAAGATAGAGACAACCTGTCCGAAAGACCTAACAGATTTCATAAATATCCCCTTCTTTCATCAGGACATTTGGAACTCTTATCAATATTCAAAACGCCCTTTTGTTCAAATTAAGTATTCTAAAAGCTAAAAACTGAAAACTATAAATTACAAATCCTATTAGTATTTTAGCATAATAATAATAGGATTGCAAAGCAAAAATTCGCTATAAAAACTCCTTTATTGCATCTGATTCAAGAGTCATATTGTAACTATTATTTGACTCATTATCTTTCAATAAATGATAACCGATACCTGCGATCATCGCTGCGTTATCAGTGCATAAAATAGGGCGAGGAAAATATAGTTTGTAGCCCATTTCTTGACATCTTTCCATGAATCGCTTCCTTAAACCACTGTTTGCGGCAACTCCACCTGCTACTGCAACGGTATTAATTCCTTTTGTTTGTGCAGAACGTAATGTTTTTTCAACAAGCACATCAACAACAGCAGATTGAAAGCTCGCCGAAACATCTGCTACATTGATGATTCGTCCCTCTGATTTTTCTTTTAGAAGATAATTAAGCACGGAAGTTTTAAGCCCACTGAAACTGAAATTGAAATCATGATCCCAGACATAAGGTCTTGGAAAAGCGATGGCTTTTGGGTTGCCTTCTTTGGCTAATCTGTCAATTATAGGACCGCCGGGATAGCCAAGTTCAAGCAATTTTGATACCTTGTCAAATGCTTCTCCTGCGGCATCATCCATCGTTTGCCCTAATTTTTCATAATTACGTTTGCCTTCTCCAACATATACAAGGTCAGTATGCCCGCCAGAGACTACTAAACAAATGAAGGGCGGTTTAATATCATCGTTTTCCAAGAAGTTAGAGTAGATATGTCCCTCAATATGATTTACACCGACAATTGGCAGGTTTTTTGTATATGACAGAGCTTTTGCAGTTGATATGCCTATAAGAAGTGAGCCAATAAGTCCAGGTCCTTGTGTTACTGCAATACCATCTACATCATCTAACGATATTCCAGCGGTTTCCAAAGATTGCTGTATTACAGGAATAATATTCTGTATATGTCTCCTTGATGCTAATTCAGGCACAACCCCGCCATATTTTGAGTGAATATCCATCTGGGAGGCAACTATGTTTGATAAAATTTTTTTTCCATCTTCAACTACTGCTGATGCTGTCTCGTCGCAAGATGTCTCTATACCTAATATTAACATGGCGTTAAAATTCTTAATTATAGTTTAGCTAATCCTGATTTTAACTGTTCAATAGCAAGTTTTATGATGGGATCAAACTTATATTCATCAATATCATTTTTTGTCTTTTGTGCAATAGCAAGCTTTACTAATGATTCATCTAATTTTATATTTTCACTTTCCAATTTTTTAATGAGGTTTCTAAATCTTTCCTTGTCTTTACTATTTCCATTAGATTTGTCAATGACTTCTAAGATATTGTCTCCTGACTCCTTAACGAATTCCTCTAAATACCTGCTATTGCTGAGATTTTGATATGCCTTCAATTCAGCAGATGATAAAACAGGTCTTTTAATGTCAGGCTCTATACCGATTTTATTTATGTTTTTTCCGCTTGGTGTGTAGTAATAAGCAACGGTCAGCTTTAACCCACATTTCCCATCAACCATAGGGAATATCTTTTGAACAGAGCCTTTTCCATAAGTTTTGTCTCCACTGCCGATGATAAGCCCTCTTTTGTAATCTTTTATAGCACCGACGACAATTTCTGATCCGCTTGCACTCCATTTATCAACGAGAACAACGAGAGGTAAATCTGTATGATATAGCCCTTTTGGAACTTTATATTCTTTGTTATCTTCAGGAGTCCGTCCTTTGGTAGAGACAACAACTTGACCCTTTTTAAGAAACATACCTGCCACGTCTATAGCAGATGATAAAGTCCCTCCTGGATTTGACCTAAGATCAAGAACAATGCCATTAACACCTTCATCTTCAATAGCTTTTAAGGTTTTATCAAAGTCTTTGGTTGTAGTATCTGAAAATTGCATTAGCCTTATGTATGCGATATTATCTAATATCTTGTATTTGACCGTGCTTATTTGAATTACGTCCCTTATTATAGAAAAAGTCAGCGGTTCATCTTCATGTTCCCTTTGGATTTTAAGGTCAACTTTCGTTCCCGGTTCACCTCTGAGTTTTCGTTTAGCATCATATAGACTTATGCCGAAAGTGGATTTGCCATCAATTTCCAATATAATGTCACCGGGCTGAATTCCTGCTTTATGTGCTGGATTCCCCTCAAATGCAGATATAACCGTCAATTGATCGTGATCATCTACCTTCGTCATTCCTATCTCTATGCCTAAACCTCCAAATTTCCCTGTGGTGTCATCCATCATATCTTTATACATGTCAGGAGTCAAAAATTGGTTATATGGATCATCTTCATCTAAGGATTCTACCATGCCTTTAACTGCACCATACATTAGCTTTTCTTGATCAACACTTTCTTTATTTCTATAATTATCTGTGATCAATTGCAATGCATCTTTGATTAAACTGAAGTCATAGGAATTAGAATGTCCGCTTAAAGATTGAGTTTTGCCAATTGTATGTCCGATCATCACAGCAGATATTAGAATTACTATTTGAATAATTATAATTGTATAAATAATTTTTCTATTCAAAGGCAAATCTCCTTACATTAAAAACGAGATATTAAAAACGAGTTATCAACACAAAATATTAATCTGATAACAACGGTCTTGTTGGCAATGCGTCAGTTCCTCGCCATACCTCAAAATACAACATAGGTCCTCTGAGCGAGCCAGTATCACCAACTTTTCCTATTACTTGACCTTTGCTAACCGTCTGACCTACTTTCACTAATATTGTTGACGCATGAGCATATAAAGTCCTATAACCGTTTCCATGGTTTATTATAATCATTTGTCCAAAACCTACGCCATCAAACCAAGATGCGTAGTCAACTATGCCATCTTTAACACATTTTATATCCGTTCCATAATTCGCTTTTATTGTAACGCCCTTCATTGAAGGTGCGGCATTTTCTATCACTTGACCATTAACAGGCCACATAATATTTCCCATACTGCCCGCTGATGGGTTCTGATATGGCTTCTTATTTATATCCCTTTTACCAGTAGCTTGATCTCTCCTTTCTTGATCATCTCTAAGCTGAGCTATAAGCCTTTCTAATCTATTGATAGATGATTCAATTTCCATTTGTGCCTTTGTCAATTCTGATTTTGACTTCTGAACTTTAACTAAAACCTCTGTGCGAGCCTTTTTCTTATTCTCAATCTCATTTTTCGCCTTCTCTGTAATATCTTTATTTTGAGCGATCTCTTCTTTTTTATGTTCTACTAACCTCTTTCGGTAATATAGTTCCTCTTTTTGTGCTTTTGCTTTATCTAAAAGATTTTTATCAGCAGTTGAAATAGAAGCTATGTATTGATATTTATGCGTAATTTCGGAAATATCGCCGTCTCCTGCAAGCAACTTTACATAACTCAAACGTTTCTCTTGATAGCCAAGCATATACATAGCGCGAAGACGTTTACTCAGCATTATAAGTGTCTTTTCATAGTTGAGTTTTGCTTTTTCTAAGTTATTTTCCACTGTTTTTAGTTCTTTTTCGCTTTGTTCAAGTTTACGTTTTTGAATTTCCAATTCCTTCTCTTTTTGACTTATCTGCTTTTCTATGTTTTTTAATTCATCAAGAAGGCTTTTTTCTTGTTTCAGGACGCTTGATTTTTGTTTTTTTATACTATCAGCTTTCTTTTTCAAATCTTGCAACTGTTTTGTAGTTTGGCTTATATCATCGGATAATAAATTTGACACTGCAAAGCCCACAAAGATTATGAATAAAAAAAATACGAAGTGTCTTTTGAACATATAAACTCACCGCTTTTGATTTTTTCAAGGTAAGAATAGCTTTATAATTACGACTTAGAAAAGACAGTAAATCTTTTTGCAGATATTTATAATACTCTCTTTGACGATGTTTGTCAACGCTTTTTATCTCTGATTCACCCTCAGTTTTTAAAAGATACTGAGAATTCTGAAAACCAGTTAAATCCAATTATCATAAGGATTAGAAAGCCATATAAAAATGAAAATGCTCCATATTTGTCATTCCCGTGAAAACGGGAATCCAGAAAAATCATAATAAAGGAATG
>DTPJ01000089.1 GCA_011334435.1 Candidatus Poribacteria bacterium
ATTTGATCTGGCTTAATGCAAAAACTTGTGACAGATCGCAAATCGCAAATATAAATAAAATAAGAAATAGAAATAATATCCATCTTTCCATAATTAACCTCTTCATAATTAAGTGATCGGCATTACATTTGAGTCTGAAAAAGCTTGATCACTATTCTACCATAATTGATCTTCATTTGCAAGTTTCATTTTACTTATGGGGGAATTTCTAAGTTTTGCAAGTGGTTTTGAATGTCTTCAGAAATAGTATATTGCTTAAACCGAACTTCCTATGATATTATATAATGTATCTGTTTCAAAAAGTAAAACGCGTTGTTAGATTGCTTTGTTAGATTTTATATTTTTAGGAGATGATTATGACAGATTATAGACGTATAATACCATGTTTAGATGTAAAAGATGGGAGATTAGTAAAAGGCGTCCATTTTGTAGATTTAAAAGATGTCGGTGATCCAGCGGAGATTGGCGCAAAATATGCTTCTGAAGGTGCAGATGAGATAGTTTTTCTTGATATAACCGCTACTATTGAAAAACGCAAGACTATGGTAGAAGTTGTCAGAAGAACGGCTAAAGGTATAACAGTTCCATTAGCTGTTGGCGGTGGGATAAGGTCGGTTAGGGATATTGAGGACCTATTAGATGCAGGAGCGGAAAAGGTTTCTATAAATACCGCTGCTGTTAGAAATCCCAATCTCATAAAGGAAGCTTCACAGAAGTTTGGTAGCAAGAGTATCGTTGTCGCCATAGACACAAGAAGATCAGACTCAATGCCATCAGGTTTTGAAGTTATGGTGAGTGGGGGACGAGAAGGCACAGGCATTGACGCTGTTGAATGGGCAAAAAAAGTTGAAGGGCTTGGCGCTGGTGAAATATTGCCCACCAGTATGGATGCTGATGGAACACAAAATGGCTACGATATTCCTATGACAAGGGCAATAGCTTCCGCTGTAAGTATCCCAGTCATTGCATCAGGCGGAGCGGGCAATCTTGATCACCTTTACGAAGCCATAACAGAAGGAAAAGCAGATGCAGTTTTAGTCGCATCAGTTTTCCATTTCGGCAAACATACCATTGCGGAAGCCAAAGATTTTCTATCAAAGAAAGGTATTCCTGTTAGGATTTGAAAGCCGATCATTTTTGAAGTGATGGGATAACCCAATAAGATGGAGGGGCATCTTTCCATTCAGGCATACTTAGTCCAGTTGGATCAAAGACAATATCGCCAGCTCTTATGGTCATTATACATTCAAGTTTCTTTGTTCCAATCATCTTTGCCCTTCCACAATCAGTAAATCCAAATTTTCCTTCATGATATTTAAGCACCGCTATATCAGCAGAAGAGCCTATGCTTAACGTCCCTAATTCTTGATGACCTATCTCTTTCGCAGGTGTCACTGTTGAGCGATAGATAACCTCTTGAATTGGCATACCAATACTGAGCATTTTGGACATAGTATTTAGCATACTAACAACAGGACCGTTTATGTTTCCAGTATGTAAATCGGTGCTGATAGAATCAGGATAAAAGCCATCTTCATAAGCAGGAACGGCGTTTCTAAACCAAAAACTTCCAGCACCATGTCCCAGATCAAAGATCACTCCCCTATCACGAGCCTTAAACATATAATCATAGACTTTGCCTTTGTCGTCAACTATTGGGAATTGCTGAGCGAAAACGTGAGTGTGAATATCCCCGGGACGAAGTTTTTTTAATATCAGATCAGGATATGGTCTCTCTGGAGGACGAGGCCAAAAGTCAACCATGACAGGTTTTCCGCACAATTCGCCTGCATAGACAGCAGATTCAACAGAAGCCCATGGTGGATGTTCAGAGTCCCATGGTTTGCTTGTCCAATAATGCGCAGCTTTAATTCCAACTATAATATTTGAATATGTCTCTGCAACTCCTGCGGCGATCTTTGGCTGCATCTCTTTTGGGTCCTGCTCAGTATCCATTAAAACCATGCCACCACTTGCTATGTTCAAGAAAGCTAATATGCGCACTCTTGATCTATCTATACAAGTTTCTTTGAAATTTATAAAATTCTTCCAGCCAGCCGTTCCAGCATCAACAGTAGTTGTCACCCCTGATGAAAGTAGGTGCATATCCGCATTTATACTAGAACCCCATGCTGTATATACATGTGTATGTATATCAATAATGCCGGGAGTGACATAATGATCGGAAACATCAACGACTTTTACTGCGGTATCTGATGGTATATCGACCGAAACATTTTTTATCTTTCTATCCTTGATCCCGACATCCATCTTCCCATCTATCTTATTAAATGGATCAATGACGTGACCACCCTTTAACACCAGATCATAAATTTTTTCAACTGACATATTAGTTCCCTCTCTAAACATATGAATTTAACGGAAAAATCATATTCAAAATTTGCATCAAACCACAAAGCTAATATTATGACGATATTATACAATTGTATGTTATTTTTTTCCAATGTTTTTTAATACGAAACTATTATAGTAATTCTTCATCAAATCTGTTATAATGAAAATTAATATATAGATTATAGAAATCAATTAGTATTTCAGTAAAGAAACGATATTTTTCTTTTGGATTTTTAATCATGTCTAAATCAAGAAAAAAACGGGCAAAAAAAGCAGGACTTCCACCAGGAACTCTTGTATACACTGGCGAAAAAGATCGAGAGCCAATCAAGATTACTGTCATGGACTATGACGAAAAGCATTTTGTTGAACATGAAATAAAACATGTTGAGGAATGCTCCGATTATAAAGACAAGCCGACAGTGACTTGGATCAATATTGATGGCACTCATAGAGCTGATATAATAGAGTCTATTGGAAAAATTTTTGGAGTGCATCCTCTCGTCCTTGAAGACCTTATGAGTGTTGAACAACGTCCAAAAATGGAAAACTATGATAAATATGTCTTTATTGTCCTAAGAATGCTAACCCATAATAATCAAACCGATGAAATCAAAGATGAGCAATTAAGTCTAATAATCGGAAGCAACTTTGTTATCTCATTGCAGGAATCAGGCAAAGATGGCGATGTCTTTGATCCTATACGTATCCGTATAAGAGACGGTAAGGGTTATATTAGAAAAATGAAAGCCGATTATCTAGCCTATGTCTTGATCGATCTCGTTGTAGATAACTATTTTTCTATAGTTGAAAGACTTCAGGAGAAAACGGAACAGATTGAGGAATTGATTATAAAAGATCCAACATCACATAATTTACATGAGATCAATCTTTTAAAGAGAAATTTAATTTATGTTCGCAAAGCCTTTTGGCCTTTAAGAGAAGCTATCAGTGTTTTAGAAAGAGGTGAGACAGAATTATTTTCTCCAAATACTTTATTACATCTAAGAGACGTCCATGACCATATAATTCAATTAATTGATACAATAGATAGCCTTCGCGATGTTATATCAGATATGATGAATATATATCTCTCAAGTATTAGCAATAAACTTAACGAAGTTATGAAAGTCTTGACTATAATATCTACAATATTTATCCCGCTTACTTTTATTGCAGGCATATATGGAATGAATTTTAAGTATATGCCAGAGTTAGAATGGCAATTAAGCTATCCTATTCTATGGTTAATAATGATTATTATAGGTGTTTCAATGGTTATCTATTTTAAGTCAAAAAAGTGGTTTTAGATAGTTTCCAAATTTTATATTAAAAAAAACTTGCAAGTTTAATTACAATTAGTTTATAATCATAATGACCTTAAAATTTGCTTTGAATTATGATGGAGGAAGTCCCGTTGTCAATCAAGAGAAAATCTAACGCAATAGAAATAAAAGGGTTTGGAGATGAGATCTTCATCATATTTAACCAAGAATCATCTTTCTCCGACATAGAATCAGAACTGATAGAGAAGTTGTATAAATCCAAAAATTTCTTTATAGGCAAGCCAATTGTCCTAGATATGAAAGATCATAGTTTTAGTTACGAGGAATGTTTAAGGTTAAAGGAAATTTTGGTTGACAAATTCAACTTAACTATTTCTCATGCAAGGACAAATTCAGCAGAGACGATAAGGAATATAGAGGAAATTGGTTGGTCTGTTGAAACGCTTATCCAAAAAGAAGATTACGATACTAGGACAATAATAATCAGGCGAACTATTAGAACAGGACAAAAATTAAAATATGAGGGCAATCTTGTTTTAATCGGTGATGTAAATCCCGGTGGAGAGATCATTGCTGATGGGGATATTGTAGTCTTTGGAAAGTTAAGGGGAATTGCACATGCTGGTGCGAATGGAAACACGTCAGCGACAATAACTGCCATTGAACTAAATCCTTTGCAATTAAGAATAGCGAACTTGATAAGATATGCCCCAAACTCTGGTTTTGAGCCTGCTGGTGCTCCAGAATTCGCAATGATAAAAGAAGGAAATATAGTCATTGATTTTGTTGATAAATTAAAGAGGGGGGATTTATGATATGCCCGGTAAATCTTTTGTTGTTACTTCTGGCAAGGGTGGAGTCGGAAAGACAACGGTCACATCAAATTTAGGAGGGGCTTTGGCTCTTCGTGGAAGAAAAGTCTGTGTCGTTGATGCTGACATCGGACTGAGAAATCTTGATGTCGTTATGGGGTTAGAAAATCGCATTGTCTATGATCTTGTGCAGGTTATAGAAGGAGAATGTAAGCTTAAAAAAGCACTCATAAAACACAGAAAAACTGATGGATTATTTCTTCTTCCAGCTTCTCAAACGCGAAGCAAAGAGGATATAACTCCAGAGCAAATGAAAGAACTCATTTTAAAACTTAAAGAAGAAGAGGAATTTGATTATATCTTAATAGATTGTCCAGCGGGTATTGATCAAGGCTTCAGAAATGCAGTCGCTGGTGTAGATGACGCAATTATTGTAACTACACCGGAAATATCAGCCATAAGAGATGCAGACAAAGTCATCGCGCTTTTACAAATAGAAGAAATTTACGACCCAAAACTTATTATTAACCGATTATCTTTTGATATGGTAAAAAAGAAAGATATGATGGATAAAGATGATATAATTGATGTTCTTGCAATAAAATTATTAGGTGTCGTTCCAGAAGATGATCAGGTAATTGTCTCAACTAGCAAGGGTGAACCAATAGTTTTTACGGATAATAATTCCGGGTCTGCTGCTGCGTTCAAGAGAATAGCGAGAAGAATTGAAGGTGAAAATGTCCCCCTATATGGCGAAAATGGAGGCTTCTTAGCCCGTCTAAAGCGAGCGTTTGGGCTGGATAGAAAGGAGACAAATAATGTTTGAATCAATAATAAAATGGCTTAAAGGAGAACAACAACAGGCAAGCAAGGATATTTGCAAAAACAGATTAAAGGTTATTTTAGCTTATGATCGCACTGAAATATCTCCTGAAATTCTTGATGCACTTAAAGAGGATATGTTCCTTGCAATATCAAAATATTTTGACATAAAAGAAGAAGATGTTATGATGAATATATCTAGGTCAGATGAAAGCGTAGCACTTATGGCAAACATACCTATTATCGGTATGAAAAGACAACCAATAGCTTAATATTTTAATGCCTATTGGCTTAGTAGTTAAAATTTAGATAATAAGAGAGCTTTAAAACTCCATCAAAGATCAATGATAAAAATCAAATAGATTTGGAAAAAGGTCACTTAACTTTGATGACTATAATTGTAATGTCATCACTTTGAGGTGTGCCATCTAAAAAATCTGATAATTTTGAGTATATAACATCTATGAGTTCTTCTGGATTAGCTTTATAATTTTTTTGCACTATTTGCATAACGCGACGTAGTCCAAACATTTCTTTTTTTGAATTTACAGCTTCTATTGCACCATCAGTATAAAGCAGGATAATATCATCGGGCATAAGCTCTATAAGTTCCTCAGCATATTGAGTGTCTTTGATTATGCCCGCTGGAATTCCTCCCGCCTCAAGAAAAAATCCCACTCCCTCTCTAAAGATCACTGGTGGATTATGTCCTGCGTTAGTGTATCTCAAAGTCAGATTTTCTGAATTTAAGACCCCGTAAAACGCTGTTACAAATTCAGTTGTCCTTGAATATTCACAAATATATCTGTTGACCGCGGAAATAATTTTAGAAGCACTGAAATCATCATTATTACTCGTGTTAGCTCTAATAGTAGCATGAGTAGTCGCCATAAGTATAGCACTTGGGATGCCCTTTCCAGAGACATCTGCAATAACTAATCCGATATTCTTATCGTCAAGCTCAATAAAATCATATAAATCTCCGCTAAGTTGTCCATAAGGCAAGAATTTTGTTTTTATTTCAAATCTGTCAATATTGGGGTTTACTTTGGGCAACAGTTCAGATTGAACCTCTCCTGCAATGCTCAATTCCCTTTCAATACGTTGTTTTTCTATGCTTTG
>DTPJ01000774.1 GCA_011334435.1 Candidatus Poribacteria bacterium
ACGTGTACTTAAGGACCAGCCCAGCATCCGTGTGAGAGAACATTACCGGTAATTGTTTTACGAGCTGTAAAATACGATTCAGAATCTCCAATAAATAATGGGCATAATGTCAAAGCCAAAATTAGTAATTTAAGCAGTTTTTTCCTCATTGCTGATATGTAAAATTTTTTTAATATCTCTCTCGGTGGCAATTATTTCTTCGCCGATTTTTACTTCAACTCTTTCTTTTAAGGATAAATTTTTTTTTCTTCTATTCATCATTAATTTAACCACTTCATTTTTAATAGATAATATCTCTGAGTAGATGATAATCGTTGAGGGAATTACTATCAAAACTATTAATCCTTGAAGTGTTTTAGCAAATGAAATTGGAAACCCTAAATAGGGTATTGCAAAAATAACTTTGCCTATAACGTTTTCTATAAATACAGGTTTGCTATCACTAACTTTATTGGCATCACCTTTTACCTTATAATAAATATCATGATTGGTTTCGATGATGTCTATAATTCTATGTGTCACTGTATTTTTTGATCCCGGAACTTTAAAAGTGATAATATCGCCAAGATTGTAATTTTTTCGTCGCATAACCATAACCAAACTTCCAGTTCTTATTTTTGGCTCCATACTTCCTGAATCGACTGTAAAAAATTTATAACCTCCAGGAATAGGATATTTTGAAGACCAGACAAAAAAAGCACAACCAACGACAATTATAAAAGGCACATAAGAAAGTATATTTCGTAATTTTTTAAGTTTATTTTTTATCATATCATTAATTTAATCCCTTGATTGATCGTCTCTCAAGCAAGAGAGACGATCTAACAGAGATCAAATCAATAATAATTTGATCCAGTATGTGATTGTTCGGCATCAAACCTAAGATCAAATGATGCGGTTTTGCCTTGCCATTCATTGCCTAACGTAGTTGGGACAATGAAATCAATGATTATGGTATCTTTTTTGCCTGGGGATAAAACATGACCTGCAGTTGCATTTCTATATACAGCTGTTCCTAAAATATCAACTTCTGTCAACCAATCACTAATTGGTTGACCTTTGCCCCAATCAGGTGTATAAATACCTTGATCATAACCATCTACCGTTCCGTAAACAGTTACCTTAAGTTGTTCCAGTAATTTGTCTGGATCATTTTTATTAACAGCACTTACTTTCAATGAAGCAATATCAAGATTGCCAGCATTTTGTAGAACAACCCATTTTCTAACTAAGTCGCCAGGTTTGAGATTTTCAAAAGAAACATGAGTCATCCAAGAGTTTGAAACATCGTTAATGTCTAAAATTCCAGTTGCTAAATTCATGCTGTTGATAGTGACGGCATCAGTAAAATAAGCACTTGTTGCCCTAACAGCAGATACTCCAACGATAGATATTGCAACCAAGCTTAAAAGAATTTTTCTCATTTATTTTATTTTCACCCCCTTTCCTTATTTCAAATTTCTAGAAAACTATTAACAAAAACCCATAATATAAAAAAACCACCATTGTCCCGAAAATGGGACTTAGGTGGTTGATATCTCCAGTTGATCTGCTGATATTAAATACATATCTCTGGAAACTTTTAGTTTGGATTATCTCAGATCAAAATAAATTTGTCAAGAGATAATTGTAATTATTATGACACTTTATCTTAAAAGAGGATTTTGGCCTATAAATTTTTTGAAGCAATTTTATAATTGTCCTTAAGTGATTGAAGCTTTTGATTTTGAAAGACTTTGATATAATAGAGGCAAATGGGTAATCAAACGATTGCTTATTTCAAGACAATCGTTAATTCATCCAAAGAGTTGAATAAAAAGGAAAAGGAAATTTTACTGCGAAGGCTGGAACACAAGACTTTAAGCAAGATAGGAAGAAAATACAAGCTTTCGGCCGAAAGGATTAGACAATTAGAAGAAAAAGCTCTGTTTAAATTCATAAAAAAAGCTTGCCAGCTGCTTCTGTTTGACTGAGATAACTAGTCAAATACCTTATATTTACATGCCTTATAGTATATTGTATAATATGGTAAATGGTAGATTTAAGGGAAGTTGGGGCAAGCTTGCAATATGCAGACTTCACTAGGGCGTCGGAAGCTCTAAGGCCGCGGCCTTGCTTGATCGGCGATCTTATAGATTCTACTTACTACATTAGATATACCACCTTACTTCTTCCTTCCAGATCATTCCGATATGCAACCGACGGATCAAGCCTTGTTATGCGTGTTGGAAACATTGAATCCAATTTGCTTAAGACCATGGAGATGGCAAGATTGAATATAGGCCGTGAAAAATTAAATGGGAATGTCTTTGATCTGAAAATAAGCGAATTGGAAGGTAGGTTGGGTTTGGTCTTGCTTCGCAACGGCGACTATTATTGTCGTAAAGAAGATTTGCTAAATGAGTATCTTTTGACGGAACAAAAGAGATTGATTAAATTGATGCAGGAAATAGGCAGAGCAAGCAGAAACCCTTTTTACAACCCCAAGTTTGTAGAATATGTATCCCGCTTCGAGAATCAGCCATTTTCGCTTAGCGTGCTTTCTCGTCTAAATCAATCTTCTTCATCTAACGGACGCATTTTTCCTCGACCGTCAAGTCCGTCAGAAAACAGGCGAAATTATATCGAAATGTCAGTGCCTCGCGGCGATCGCTAAGATTTCTCATAAATCTTACATTTTTCTTACATATTTCTTGCTAATTTCTTAATTATAATGTTTAGACTACCTGCCAGTTTTACAGTAATTACAATAAAGCTAATGGAAAAATCAGCTGACAAACACATATTTAAAATCATCGAAGGATCAGATCAAGATCGGGCAGCTGCCGATCTGTTGAGATGGAAAGTAGGGGATATTGATATTCTTAAAACAGTGGATTGGATATACAACGAATCAGTAAGTGAATTTTTGTTTAAAGCCAGAAGAGGTTTATTAACCCGCAGTGAAATCATCAGCCAATTAGTCGACATTTGTTATGTAAATAATAAGGCCAATTCTGCATGGTTGCGCCTTAAAGAAAAAAATATGTCTCAAAAACTTGCTGACGAATATGTAGATTTGATCCTGTTTGACGAAGCTAAGGGATATGAGTCGGCAAAAATATGCAATTATAAAAAACTGGTGTTTGCGCCCGACATGTATGGGCCAAGCATAACTTGTTCCTTAATCGGCGACAGAGGCATGGGTGTATGCAATATCAGACTATCTACTCATGAAGGATATCTTCATTTATTTCAAAAATTATTAAGTCATGAAGAATACTATCCAAAACTAAAAGATTTTATCTTTAGATCGGCAACAATTATCAATGAGCCGAACTTGATGCGATTGATGATTACGGACAGAGTTTTGGCAGACAGAGCGACTGTCGCTTTGGAAGAAGCTTTGAACTCATATGCTTTTGCAACCGGTAATATGCCGCTAATTGGCAATGAGCAGATTTTATATACAGGACTTGGTTTTAATGACGATAGGATTTCACAAATTATTGGAAGCGCGGCTCGACAGACGATCAGCAGGCATGAGTTGGCCAAAGATTTACTCAAAAGGGAAGCTTACCGACTTGAGCCCGATTTAAATTGTCTAAACAAGCCTCGCTGGGTATTTTTTGAACCAAGCGGAATTTTTAAGTTCAGTAATTATTTTGTTTGCACAAAAGCAAACTCTCTTGTTGCTTGATTTTTTTATGTAGGGAACTTTAAGGTTAAACAAATGGTTTTTTCCTTACCGCTTTCTTACTTTTTTTTCATTATTTTCGCAATTAATAAGATTAAACTTTTTAAGCGTGAAACATTAAATTGAAGAAAATCAAATATGAAAAACGAAAAAAGAGAATTTTGCCAACACTTAAAAATATATGGTGAAGGCTGGCTTCCTCAAGCTGCCTGTCTGATATACTTTGCTCAAAGCGGTGAACTAAGAGCAATAATGATGCGAAACGGTATCAGTGAAAGAAGAGCCGATTGTCCTTTGAAAGATGCGCGGCTTAATGGACGATGTGAGTTTATTAAATCAAAAGACGATGAACAATCAAGCCAAAAGCCTTAAAATGTCAATAATCGCATCTTCTATATCCCAGACAAGTTCAATTTTTTCAGCATAACCTTTAACTTGGTTATAGCCCAATCCTTCATCTACTTTTTTTCCGCTTACTCTAGAAAACAGCGGATTATATCTTTCTGTTATATACTGGGCAAGATCGTGTTGGCCGCTTTTTTGGCAATTTTCGGCTAAGAGTTCCATAAGCGTAAGAGAAGCGCCCATTTTGTTTCTCGATCTAAACTGATTATTATCATGGTAAACCTGATTAAAAATCTTGATTAACTCTGATTCGCCTGAAGACCATACTGCTGTTATAAATTGAGATCTTTTTTCATGACTATTTTCCATGTATTCGAAGTTGTCGCCAATCGGAAGCTGGTTTAAATAAGCGGGCAGTAACGCAACTATTTGTTTCACTCGAGGGAGATAGTTATTACCAAAAGGTTCGATCAATCTTTCTTCATGAAGATTAGGGATTTTAAGATCACGTTTTTTAAACACTCTCATTCCAATCAACTCCTCCAATGAAGCGATTACTTTATCGGTCAAGTCAATCTCTATATCAGAGGTAAAACGATGAAGAGTTTGTCGAGTTTGTTGCGGACTCATAACAGGTGGCTCGCAGGCTAATAATTCTTTGGGTGGAGACGCCAAAGGAAGATGCAAGTCTCGACCTATATAGACCAACTTTTTCCCTATATCCGTCAAATCTGGAAGATAACGATTTGGTGAAGTCAATCTTTTTTCAATCATAAATGCAATCTATGTGACAATAATATTTATTGTACAGGGTATTTTTGTCTTAATACAAGTGAAGAATTTTAGCTTTTGATTTATTAATCTCTTATTGACTTAAAGCTCTAACTTCCTGAGTAAGTTTTTCTACAGTATTTAGAAGAATTTCGGCAAAACTTAACTGATTATTTTTTATATATTCCCCAATTAAATTCAGTCTTTCTTGTATTTTAAGCAAAACAGAAATGTTTCTTTCCACATTAAGACCCTCTTTTTTTCTATCAAGAAGAAAATCGGGGACTTTAGATATAATTTTGGTATATTTGTCCAATTCTTTTTCAAGAGTTTTATTAGAAATATCAACTTTTTTACCTTTTAAGGCTGCTCCAAATAATGCCTCTAATTTCTCAGCCGCATACAACAATTTTGCTTTTGAAAATTCATCAAGATTATGTCTGGCGTTAAAAATATGCTTATGAACAAAAAGGAGATTGAGCCTTAATTGAGAGTATTCTTCATTTTGGTAATTTGTTTTTGCTTTGAATAAATACTTTAAGGCATTGTCGATGTTATCATTTTTAAGATTTTTATTTATATCGGTTAGATAAATAATTAGTTCATTAAAGAGAAGATCTATATTTTCGATTGCTGTATAGAACGGTTGCGGTGATAGAGAATCAAAATTAAAAGAATAGATGTCTATTTGCGATGAAGGAATTTCATTGGTGATTTCTCCTTCAATTTTGTTCCATTGGTCATTATTAACCCCGATTTGCCCGATGAGCACCGTGTAACGACCCTTATTTTTACCCTTAACTTTTAAGGTATAAAGCCCCGTTTGAGCGCTGTCTATAAAAATTAAACCATTTTGTTCTAGATAAGATTCATCTTCCAAAGAAACTTCCATTTCCGCTGGCGACAACATGATGAACAGAAGCGAAGGGTATATATTTGTTTTAGATCCGGCAGTTATTTGAGATTCATCGTAATCTATATTAAGGCTAGTTAATATTTTCTTTATGCCCTCCGGCTTATAGACAATTTCTCCATGATCAAGGTTAAGAACAGCAGGATCATTTCCTATAGCGGCGCTGGTAGATGTAATAGTAAAATCTCCCGGTTGAAGAATGTAACCTATTGGTCTGCCGTCAGGGTAATTATCCAATAACTGATCGAGGATTGTTCGTTGCCCAACCTTATAGCCTGATAATGTATCACCTTTTTCACCAATAATTGTTTTTAAATAAGGAAAAATATTTTCAAAGCTGGAGTTGTATTTGGGCAAGACCTCATTCCTGATCTGCATTAGTTGAAGGGGGATTTCTTTGTTGTTAGAGTCAATTAAATAATTGGTTGTCGGCAACAGGTCTTTAACTATTGGCAGTTGTGAATTAATAACTTGCCGATCTGTTTTTAAGCCATTATTGTAAATTTGCAAGATTATTTTTTGCCCCAGCCACATCAAGGGATCATCTCTTTCAAGCTCGCCTCCCTCAACAGCTTTGTAGGCTAAAGCGGTTCCTTTATGAGGAGAGCCGACAGTAATAATTTTGCCAATATTGTCT
>DTPJ01000641.1 GCA_011334435.1 Candidatus Poribacteria bacterium
AATGGCGTTGATACAGATTATTTTAAGCCAATGGATATGAAAGAAGATGAGTCACAGATCGTCTTTGTAGGAAGCATGGATTGGCAACCTAATGAAGATGCGGTTTTATATTTTTGTGACCAAATTTTCCCATTGATCAAGAGTGATATACCAAATGTGAAATTTTATATTGTAGGTAGCAATCCAACGGAACGAGTGTTAAAGTTAAAGAATATAGATGGGGTGATAGTTACTGGGTTAGTTGATGATGTCCGAAGTTATATGTCACAATCTGCTGTCTTTGTTGTCCCTTTAAGGATAGGTGGAGGCACAAGGTTAAAAATATTGCAGGCTTTAGCGATGAAAAAAGCTGTTGTATCAACAAGCATAGGTTGCGAAGGACTTGGACTGAAACATAACGAGCATTTGCTAATCAGCGATGATCCAATAGAGTTTGCCAAATCGGTTACACTTTTAATAAAAGATAGAGAGTTACGTTACGGTCTCGGGGAAAAAGGAAGGAAATTGGTTGAAGATCAATACGACTGGAAGGCAATATCTATGAAACTTGATGCCTTATATAGAAAAGCAATTGAGGGTCTTTGATGAAAAATGCACTGACATTTGACGTTGAAGATTGGCTTCAATCAACTTATGTCAAATCTGCCAAAGTCAGAGATATAGTCATTAGACAGACGTCAAAGGTCCTTGATATTCTCAATAATGCGAGGACATTTGCGACATTTTTCGTTCAAGGACTGATCGCAGAGGCATTCCCTCAAGTTGTTAAAGACATTGACAATTTAGGACACGAGATCGGCACTCACGGATATTCGCATGAGTTTATATTCAAACAAACACCGCAGGCTTTTAGAGATGATCTAAAAAAATCAATAAAAATTCTTGAAGATATTACAGGGAAAAAAGTTATCGGATATAGGGCGCCAGATTTTTCTATAATAAAAGACTCATTGTGGGCTTTGGATATATTAGAGCAAGAGGGGATACTCTATGATTCCAGTATATTCCCCATAAAAAATCGCAGATATGGGATACCTGATTTTGAGCGAATACCTCACAAAATGAAAAATTCGGGATTGATTGAATTCCCTTTATCTACGTTAAGAATAATGGGAAAAAACTTGCCAGTCAGTGGTGGAGGATATTTTAGGTTACTGCCTTACAAAATGATAAAATTTGCCTTAAAAAAGATAAACGCGGAAGGCATACCTGCAATTGTTTATATGCACCCTTACGAGTTTGACTCAGAAGACCTAAAAAAACCATTGAAAGCCATAGAGAATTTTGACGATAGATTATTCCGTTTTATGCAAAATCTCAATAGGGATAAATCCGAAGATAAGTTGAATCATCTTATCAGGGATTTTGAATTCTGTCCTGTTAGGGAGGTATTAGGCATTGACAGATGAGAATAAGGTAAAAAATCATTTTGAAAGGTCAATTGCGGAATTTGATCTTTTATATACAGAGAAGAAAAGCTCTATTAGACGTTTCATTGATAGGCGATTCAGGTATGATAATTATGAGCGATACAATCTCACATTAAAAGAGTGCGAAAATATTAGAGGAAAAAGGGTTTTGGATATAGGGTGTGGATCAGGCAGATATTGCATTGACTTGGCAAAGATGGGAGCAGAAAAGGTTGTAGGAGTTGATCTTGCTGATACCGCTATTAAAATGGCGTGTTCATTAGCAGATGATAACAGCGTGTCTGAGTCATGTTCATTTGTTTTAGGCGATTTTATGGGTTGTTCATTTGAGCAACCGTTCAGTGTTAGCCTTGCCATTGGTGTTATGGACTATGTGTCCGATCCTGTGCCTTTAATCTCAAAAATGCGTCAAATTACAACCGAAAAACTTATTATGACTTTTCCCAGCAAGTCAACTTATAGAATGGCGATCAGAAAAATAAGGTATTGGATCAGGGGCTGTCCACTTTATTTTTACAATGCAGATGATATTAAAAGAATTATGAAAAATGCGGGCATTGAGAATTACTCAATAACTAAATTAAGCGGTTCAGATAATTCTGGTGACTACTTCGTAGTTGTTAAATTATAATTTATGAATGAGATCAAACAAGAATGGGAGAGAACACAGCTTCATTGGGACGATAAGGCGGTAATCCAAAGGCATAAAGTCCCAAAATCAGTCGTATTTAACTGGCGTAAGATCAACCGTATGATTCAAGATATTTGTTTTGAAACAAAAAAGCTTCGGAATAAAAATCTTACTATTGTTGATATTGGCTGTGGTTCTGGAAAATTCTTGGAATATCTATTACCAGTTACAGAAAAATACATAGGGATTGACCCATCTGATAGAATGCTTTCAGATGCTCCCAAAGGGAAAGGATTTTTTATCAGAGGGACAGGCGAAAATATCCCAATTAAAGACGGAATTGCTGATATAGTTCTATTGAAAAGTGTTTTAGACCAGTGCTATTCTCCAAATCAGGTTATATCTGAGTCAAAGCGTATTTTGAAAGACAATGGAAGATTGATAATAAGTTTGAGCAATAGGGATTCTTATTATTCATTTATCCGTAGGATTTATAATCGGCTTCGCGGTCATAGAGGCGAGCATTTTTTTGAATCAAGCCATCTTTTTTATTTTAACATATCTGATGTTGAAAATATGATCAAAGAATGTGGATTTGATGTCATTTATGGAAAATGCGTTGGTTACTTTGTTTTTCCTCGTTTCTTAGAATGGCTTATTCCAAACTTTATTCTGCCGAGACTTATTGGATTTGCCGATATGATCGGTTCATCTATACTTTCCAAGAAGGGAGGAGCATTTATTATCGTTGGTCAAAGTAGGAGTTTCTAAGGACGATCTAATAAATCGTCTCCAAGTTATCTATTTTTAACAAAAGGAGATTACAATGGCAAGAAGAAAGGGAGTCGGAATTATTGGCTGTGGCATGATAGCAGGTAGTCATATAAACGATTATCTGTCGCTTGTTGATCAGGTGCAGATAATAGCTGTCTGTGATACTGTCACAAAAAATGCTGAAAATAGGGTAGCAAGCATCGTCTCAACGAGCAAAAGAATGGCTGAGCAGTTAAATGAACAGATAGAAAAAGCAGAATCTGCGGAAGAAAAGGAAAAATTGCTTGATAAGAAAAAGCTTTTGTTAGAATATGACGAAAGCAAAATCAAGATATTTAGTGATTATAACGAGATGCTAAAACTCAAAGGTCTGTATGCGGTGAGTATATGCACTCCGCCGTTTGCACATGAACCTGCGACGGTTGCCTCTGCGAGGGCAGGCAAGCATGTATTTTGCGAGAAGCCTATGGCGAGAACTGCTACCGAAGCTAAAATTATGTGCGAAGAATGTAACAAAGCGGGTGTTAAATTAGGATACCAAAGCGGGAGTGCAAGGCTCGGTGCAGTGAATTATGCGATACGAAAATATATAACCGAGGGAAATTTAGGCGATGTTTATTATGGACGCCAAACGAGCTTCAGGGTAAGAGGTCGTCCGGGATTGGATATGCCAGCATTCTCAAAATGGTTTCTTGATTCAAGCCTTGGCGGTGGCGGTGGGATATATGATATAGGCGTTTATCAGATTGATAAAGTCCTATATTTATTAGGCGATCCTCAACCTGTCACAGTAAGCGGAATAGCGTATCGTGGAGTTCCCCCATTCTACACTGGCGATGGCGTCTATGATGTAGATGAGCATACAACGACGTTAGTAAGGTTTTCAAATGGAATGTCATTTACCTTTGAAAATGGCTGGGTGACAAATCTGTCTGGTGTTTCAGAGGGCATTTTTATCTCAGGCTCCAAAGGTGCATTTAGGAATAACACCCTTATAGTTGAGGAAGGCAATTGGGAAAAAGACGATAAAGGCAATATAAGGCATTATCAAGCTAAGTTAGTTGAAAAAGAGTTGGAAATACCAAAAATGCAAGTTCCCAGCAAGATCGGCGATTTCCTCAATGCCTGTATGAACGATACCAAACCAATATCTTCCGGTGAAGATGGCGTAAAGGTGATGGAGATAATGAGTGGAACGCTTTTATCTGCCAAACTCAAACGAGAGATAACTGTCCGTGAATTGTATGCCATAGAAGCTATGCGTTATGAACGAACGCCCGGCTGGCCTATTGATGGGCTTTCGGCTTACTAAGTCCATTGCATTTTTATAGGCTGAAAATTAATTTATTTGACCATAGTTTAGTGATGTTATATAAAAAGGGGAATTTGACGATATGAGACCGAAAAAAATCGTCCTTATAGGGATTGGAAGTCACTCCTTTGGGTTGATGACAGTTAGAGATTTAATGCAATGCCCAGAATTGCACGGTTGCCACCTTGCACTTGTGGATATAAATGAAAATAAGCTTGATATTATGACCAGAATCGTAAATAGATTGAACGATACTTGGGGAGCAGATTTTAAGATTTCATCAAGCACGGATAGATGCGATGTCCTACCTAATGCGGATATTGTCGTGGTTTCAATAGAGCGAAGACGCTATGAGATGTGGAAGATAGATATTGAGATACCTCGCAAGCATGGCACACAAAACCTTTATGGCGAAAATGGCGGACCCGGTGGCATGTTCCATACTTTTCGTCAAGTTCCCCCTATGCTTGAAATTGCAAAGGATATGGAAAGACTATGCCCTAACGCATGGCTTGTCAATATGAGCAATCCTGAAAGCAGGCTTTGTCTGGCATTGCATAAATATTCAAAAGTGAAAAATGTCGGCGTTTGTCTCGGTGCTTATATAACGCAAAATAACCTTGCAAATAAAGTTCTCGGTCTAAATCAAAATGACATTGACATAAAGGTTGCTGGAATAAATCATTGCCATTGGGTTATGGATATTCGTCGGACAGGCACTGGTGAAGACTTATATCCACAAGTCAGGGAGAAAATAAAGGCAGTTGAGCCAGAATGGCAACCATTATCAAGGGAATGTCTGAGGCTTTTCGGATATTATCCCGGTCCTGCTGATAATCATATCGCTGAATATCTGAGCTGGGGCTGGAAGTTTATGCCGAAAGATTATAACGATTGGATTATTAGGGCAGGTTCAGTAAGCAAAGATTACAAATATCCACAAGACATCAAGCTTGAAGAAATAGCCAATGGCAATGGAGCTATTGATCAGGAAAGCCTTAAAGCATTGATGATTGAAGGTGGAATGAGATGGCAAACTTTGGATATCATCTTATCCTTGCTTGATAATGGAAACAGATATATTCTATCACTGAACGTGCCTAATGATGGTTACATAAGCAATTTGAAGCAAGGGGCAATCGTAGAAATTCCTGCCATTGTCGGTGCTGATAGGATATACGGATTAGGAATGGGCGAACTCCCAACTGCTATTGCTACTACGATGGATATTCAATTACAAATAATGGACTTAGTGGTTGAATCCGCAGTCACAGGCGATCGGAAAACAGCATTAGAAGCGTTAATAATTGATCCGACTATACCTGATCCGATGACAGCGGAAAAAATACTTGATGAAATGCTTATAGCACAGGCGGAGCTTCTCCCTCAGTTCAAATAATGAATTATGACAAAAAATATATGTCATCGTCTAAGGGCGCCGATATTAGGGGCTATGCTTATCCCTATTAACTGCTATTGGGTAGTTAAAAGCGAGATAGTCATAGCTTCTATACATGCTACTGTCCTATCCATATTTTTCAACGTCATATTTACTCTATTCATAATCACAATCCTAAATAACCTTGTCAGCAAATTTTCGCACAATTCGTTATCATCTGGCGAAATGCTTATCATCTATGTCATGCTATCTGTATCAACAGGGCTTTTTGGCATTGATCTTATGACCTTGCTTGTCCCAATGATGGGTCATTCTACATGGTTTGCAACTCCCGAAAATGAATGGAAAGAGCTTTTTTCTCCATACATTCCAAAAGACCTCGTCGTTACAGATATGAAGGTTCTTAAAGGTTATTATGAGGGAGAGTCATCTTTTTGGAGAGTTGAAAATTTCATGGCTTGGATTAAGCCGATATGTCTCTGGTCTATTTTCATAATCTCACTTTTTATGACAACGCTTTTTATAAATGTTATTTTGAGAAAGGGTTGGGTTGAACATGAAAAGCTAAGCTATCCAATAATTCAATTGCCTATGGAAATGTCATCGGGAAAATTCTATCAAAATAAAGCGATGTGGATCGGTTTTGGGTTAGCTTTTTTGATTGATCTTCTCGCGGGACTTCATGAGCTTTTTCCTGTTGTGCCTGCCCCAAGGGTGAAATGGTATAATCTCGCACCATTTTTTAG
>DTPJ01000702.1 GCA_011334435.1 Candidatus Poribacteria bacterium
AACGGACATGGTGTTGTTAACGCGAAAAAAACACTGGATATTTTAGATGATTTATCTCAATAATCTATAAAATACCTTTAACTCCCCTTTTTCCGAAGTGCAGTTTAGGGAGAAATAATCAATTCGTTTTAACTAAAAACCAGTATTACTCACAATTGATCGGTAGTTTTATAGTGATCTTAGTTCCAACTCCATCAATACTTTTAATCTCAATTTTGCCTTTATGGGCTTGTATTATTCTATATACAACATATAATCCAAGCCCTGTCCCACCTTCTTTGGTAGTGAAAAAGGGCGTCCATACCCTATCCATAAGTTCATTAGGGATTCCACAACCGCTATCTTCAATTTCAATATATATATTATCATCATTCAAGAGTGAAGTTCTTATTATTAAATGCCCACCTTCTGGCATCGCTTGAATGGCGTTGAGTATAAGGTTAAAGCATACTTGTTTAAGTTGTTCCATATCGCCATAAAAATATAGACTCTCATTGCTATAATCTTTTATAAGTCGGATATTTTGCTGTCTAATGGCAGGCATCGCAAAAGCCAAAGATTCCTCAATAATATTTATAAGATCAACTTTTTGAATAGAAGGAGTTAATGGCTGGACTGACGACAGAAGATTAGATAAAACGCCATCTAAAGAATAAACACTGGATAAGATTTCATCTACTATGACGACTTTATCTTTACTGATGTCTTCTTTTAAGATTTCGGCGAAAAGTTGGATAGCACCTAATGGACTTTTCATTTGATGAACTATATTTTTGACAACATCACCCATAGCTTTGACCAATTTTGTAACATAATCAGATTCTTGTCTTTGTTCATAGGATGATGCCTTGTTGACTGGCGATAGTATTTCCACAGCGCCAATTATTCTTCCATATCCCCCTTTTATTGGCTTTACAAGGACGTTAAATTCCTTTCCATTATCAAATCGCTTTATATAATGCTTTTCTACGCCATTTTCTACTGATTCTAAAAACTGATCATTATGGAGAATTATATTATGATTTTTTCCGATTGTATCTAATGGATCAAGCTCTGTTATCTCTTGTGCGACTTGATTAAAAAATATTATCCGTCCGCTTCGGTCAAGAATAATTATACCATAATCAATACATTCCAAAGAACCACATATTAGATCAAACAAAGCGGAAGAGTAATAAGATGAAGTTTTTAACGTTTTAGTAGCAATATTTGTATCTTGTGACAATTGACTATAAGCTTTGCTTAGTTTATCAGCAGATTTATTAAATGCGTAAAAGGCTTCCAACAAGACAGAAAGCATATCTTCATATTCAATTTCATTTGCCAAACTATTCACCTCCACATATCTATTATCGGAACATTTATTTACTTTCTTAAGCGAGTTTTTGAAATTTTTTAATAAAATTTTTCTAAAGTTTTGAGTTTTAACTACGATATATATAGCGAGTAAAGTTTTGGATTTTGGCAGATCAAAGCAAAAAGATGGTCTAATAAGATTAAGTCCAGATATTTAGATTAAAGGGCTTAATTTGGTATCAACGACGGAAATAAAAGAAAGCCGTCAAAATGAATTAAAATTGGAGGCAGATCAGAAATGGCACAAGCTGATTTCACAAGAATTTCAACAAACATAGCAGCATTAAACAATCTTAACTCTTTAAGGTCTATTAACACAAAACTTGGCACTGCGCAGTTGAGATTAGCGACAGGCAAACGTATCAATCAAGCAGCAGATGACCCTGCGGGTTTGACCATTGCTATGAAACTAAGCGCACGTAACGAGGGACTAAAAGCAGCATTAGGAAACATCGGCGATGCAAAGAACATGCTTTCCGTTGCTGAAGGAGGTCTCCAACAGATTAACGACTTGCTTATTGAGATGAAAGCTAAGGCAACTCAGGCAGCATCTGATACACTTGGTGCAGATGAAAGAGCCGCTATACAACAACAGCTTGAATCTCTTGCAAAACAGATCAACGACATAGTAGATGAGACAAGATGGAATGACTCAAAGTTGCTTGATGGCAGCGTAAACAAGACACTTCAAACAGGTGCATCTAGCGAAGATACAACACAATGGTTGTTAAGAACTAATAGTGCAACTGCCACAACAGGTGTAGGTCATAATGCGGTAGAGTTAGGGGTCGCATCAGGGTCAGCAACTGGGGCAACTTTGTCTATCGCAAGCGGGACAACAGTTGGTTCATCTTTCTACACAGTATCAAGTGAAACAGGAGTCACCGCAACAACTAAATTTGATGATCTAATAGAATTTGACAGTGGCACATATAAATTCAGAATTGCAGACAAAGCTACTAGCGCATCGTTAGGAAAGTTCAACGCCCTTAACACTATATCCGGTTTGCCAACGATCACACAAGGCACCAGCGATGCTGGATATGAATTAGCATCTGGAATCTATAAACTTAAAATTGATGATGTATCAGGATCCGGGGATGACCATAAGTTTAGCTATACAATAACTGACTCGTTAGGTAATGTCGTTGTGAACTATCATAATCTAGCTGCCCCTGCATCAGATGACAATGATGAGGTAGATCTCCTTGACAACGATGGAAAGAAAATTGGTATAAAAATTGACGTAGCTGCTGCTGGACTAACAGAAGGAGAAGAGCTTAACTTTGAATATGTAGCTTCAGGTCAGGTTAAGATGGAACTTTACCAAATATCTGGGTCATCTGAACAGCTTGTTGACGTAGATACCGATGGTGTGGATAATACAACTGACAATACAACCGCATCTTACTTCTACATGGACGTTGGCGCGAGTGTCGCAAGCTATGATACAGGTCGCGGATTAAAGGTGTTCCTTGATGCTGGTTTTGATAACATAGTAGTTGGCCAAACCTCAACATTTACATATACACAGGCTGGAGATGTAAGTGTAGATGTTTCAACGGCTGCCGCCGCACGAGCATATATGTCTGCGGTTGATGACGCAATAACAAAAGTTACAAGTAGTCTTAATAATATCGGTTCTCTAACTGCACGGCTTAACTCCAAAGAGATCACCGTTGGCGTCGATCAGGTGAATACCGAAGCGTCATATAACCGCATAATGAATGCTGATATGGCTTACGAACAGGTAGAAGCAGCTAAATATATGATACTCCAACAGACCGCTGTTGCGATGTTAGCACAGGCTAACGCAGCTCCACAGGGAATCTTGTCGCTATTTAGATAATACAACCGGACCTTACGTGACAAAAACACATAAGGTCTAAATCAAGGAGATTAGCAGATGTCAGCACACTCGGTAATACAGACCTATCATCAAAATAACGTTATGTCTTCGGATCCATTAAAGCTTATAATAATGATGTATGACAGAGCTATTCATGGCTGTCGTCAAAAGGATCTAGAGCAAACGTGGAACGCTATTAAAATGCTTATTGATAGTCTTAATATGGAAGCTAAGCCCATTGCTGATAATCTGTTAGCTATATATGATTATTGTAGTGAATTAGCAAGAACAAAAGAATTTGACAAAGCAGCCATGATATTGCAGGAACTCCGTGATACATGGGCTTCAGTGAAACACGAGACTTGAGATAAATAGGCTCGGGACTTTTGAATTACTGCAAAATTCTTGTCCCGAGTCTAAAATCTGATGTCTGGAGAATGGATATGGCACTTATTGGATCTTCTGGAACAAACAATGTTTCCACAGGAAGTTTAACAACAACATTTCTTAATTCACTTATAAGCGCTGCTATAAGTTCACAGCGTCAACCTATTAATAAGTTGAATGACCAGAAAGATCAGCTAAATATCAAAAAGGCTATTTATTCTGATCTCAAAACAAAACTAAAAACGTTAAATACGATCGTTGGGGACTTGAAAGACAGTGACAATACGATCTTTGATAACAAAACTGCAATATCAAGCGATAACTCAAAACTCACAGCGTCAGTTGATTCTACTGCGATAAACGGAAAATACACTATATCAATATCAAATTTAGCCCAAGCTCATAGCGTTCGTTCTGATCAACAAACCAGTTCAACATCAGCACTTGGATTAGATGGAAAGTTCACAATAAATGGCAAAACCATAACAGTTGTATCAACAGACACGCTTCAAAATATCGCTAATGCTATAAACAATACAGAATTTGATGAGGGAAAAGGCGTATTTGCAAGCATAGTCAACAACAATTTAGTTCTGACAGCAGAATCTACTGGGGTAGAAAATCAGATAACAGCAAGCGATACCGAAGGCAATGTATTGGAAAGCCTCGGAATTCTTGATGGTGGGAATTTCAAAACAACCCTGCAAGATGCAATAGACGCATCTTTCACGGTTAACGGCATTAACGTCACTAAATCAACAAATACTGGAATTGAGGGCGTCATAAGCGGAGTAAAATTAAATCTTTTAAGCAAAACTGGTGAGAATGAAACAATAACGCTTACAGTTCAACCTGATTATGTCGCCATTAGGTCCAAAGTGAGTGCTTTCGTAAGCAACCTAAACAGCACGTTGAGTTATATTGACGCAAAGACAAAAACTATCGCTGATACCGAAAATAAGACATATACACGAGGTGCTCTTGCAGGTGACACGGTGTTTACTTCTTTAAGGATGAACATTTTCTCAATGTTGAGAACCAAAGTTACCAGTAATTCCGAAAATGAGCCTCAATATCTTTCTGATGTGGGAATTACAATTGACACTGGACTAATCATCAAACTTGATACAAGCAAACTTGACTCTGCGGTAGAATCCAATATTGGTGCTGTTAAAAATTTGTTTGATACCATTATGGAGAATTTTGAGACGTTATTGGAGCCGTTTGTAACAACTAACGAGTCATCAAACACGTTAGACTCATATAGCAAATCAATGAATGATAAAATTAAGAACATAGAAAATCGCGTTAAAATTATGGAGACAGCGATCAAGAAAAAAGAGGAAATGTTGATAAAACAATATAGTTCAATATATATACAGAATATAGAATTTACTTCACAACAATACTCTTTATTCAGTAGCTATTACTCCACAAGGGCATAAAATTTTACAAACAATTCCCTAAATGGGAGGTGGACTCAATGAGTATCCAAAGCCTCGCAATTATGGGTGCGGATAAAGCTCCTCCAAAAGCTAAAGCTCTATATAATCAAGAATAAAAAGTTTCGGTGAACACTGAACAACCAGCAAATATTGAGCGAAAAGAAGAAAATCAACAATCCGATACTATCAGATCAAAGGCTCTTACTGAGGCGCTTTCTGATTCTGTTGGTGTCAATACATCAATGGCAAGATTATCCTTCTCAAAAGATGAAGAAACTGGGGATATTGTGATAAAGATCATTGATAATGAAACAAACGAAGTGATAAGACAGATTCCGCCCGAAGAACTTGAGCAATTGAGAAAACGATTGGGTGACATATTGGGTCTAATATTAGACAAAAAAGTATAAAAAATCCGCTCAATATTTGATGATTATATATGAAAATCGGCATATTTAGGTTGATTTTTCAGACACTTGGATTATGCCCATTTTTAGCCATTAAGTTTTCTCCCCTTTAAATAAAGGGGAGTTAGCGAATTTTTTCAATAACTAAATACCAAATTCTTTGATACAGATATTACGGAAGAATATCTCTTGCGGTGGTCCGCCATGAAGTTGTAAACCGAATAAACCCTTCTTTGCTCCGGGCGGATCATAAAATTCCACGGTCACAACCCCATTCAAGGTCTGCATAATATAATCTTCTACCGCAAATATCTGCATCTCGTTCCAATCCTCTTTTTTAAGAATAGGTTCAACCAGATCAGGTTTATATGGAACGACAACACCTCTTAGACGTTCCTCGTAAAGAGACCCCCAACATCCATTCCCAATATCCGCTTGGTAACCTGCCATAAAACCATTTGCATCAACAGTGCTTCTAAATTGGATACCGCTATTAAATCCCAGCAGTTTTACCTCGCAAGACATGACAAAATTAGAATATTCCTTTTCCGTCCAAAGAAATAAATTCCTATCTAATCTGTCAACAGAACGGGCGACAATACATTCGTCTTTAACACTCCAATATTTAGTGTCCCCAATCCATCCAGATAGGTCTTTTCCGTTAAATAATGGCGTAAATCCTGGTTTAATATTCATTTTTTGCACTCCTTAGTTGAAAGGGTTCTTTGGCAATAAATTTAAGCAAGCCCATATATTTTCTACATACAAGTTCTATCAATTTACCAACAGGTTCAAAATGCTAAATCCGCATTTTTATTGCCTTTTATAATGAACTTTTCAT
>DTPJ01000489.1 GCA_011334435.1 Candidatus Poribacteria bacterium
TACAACGTCAGCAGTAGCCTCTTTAAATATAGCTAAGGCATCAATCCCATTGGACGCAGTCTCAACGTCATAGCCTTCTCTGACAAGCATTTTTTTCAGCACTATTCGTTGTGTCTCTTCATCATCTACTATTAGTATTAACGGTTTCATTATTCAAAAAGTTATAGAGAAAGTAATGAATTATTGATAGACATTTAATTCAAACCTTGTAAGTATTGATTCAGATAGTATTATCAGAAGATGTATTACGACCAAACACCCGGTATTTTTTCTCCGCACCATTTGCATTTTCCGTTGACGACGTTCATTTGCCTGATGAAATATTGCTGACGTTTGATAATCTCCTTTTTGCACTTCGGACAGTATGTATTTTCTCCCGGATTACCTGAGACATTGCCGACATAAACATAGTGAAGTCCAATATCCATCGCCATTTGTCTGGCAGAATTTAATCTTTCAATGCTCGTTGGTGGAAGTTTGGTAAGTTGATATTTTGGCGAAAATCTTGAGAAATGCAAAGGAACATCAGGACCTAAGTTATTGAGAATCCATTTGGCGGTATCTCTCAGTTCTGCGTCACTGTCGTTTAATGTTGGCACGACAAGATAAACGATTTCAAGCCATACCCCAGAATTTTTTATGATTTTAAGCGTGTTTAAGACTGGTTGTAGTTCTCCGCTACATATCTTGTTATAAAAGTCATTGCGAAATGATTTTAGATCGATCTTGATGGCATCAACATTTTTGCAAAGCAATTTCAGTGGTTCGGGATTTATAAATCCTGCGGATACAACAACGCTTTTTATACCTGCTTTTCGGGCAAGTATAGATGTATCAAGCATATATTCATAAAAAACTGTCGGTTCTGAATATGTAAATGCGATGGATTTGCATTCGGTATTTTTAGCCTCTGTTACCACTTCTGATGGTGGAAGTTTATAATTATTTGTCTCTTCTGGACGAGATTGCGAAATTTCCCAATTCTGGCAAAACTTGCAATTTAAGTTGCATCCTGCTGTCGCCAAAGAAAAAGCCCAAGTTCCGGGCAAGAAGTGATAAAATGGTTTCTTTTCAATAGGGTCAGGATTGATAGAACACGGGTTGCCATAAACCAAAGTATAATATTTTCCTTCTCTATTTTCCCTAACACCGCACCATCCACGTTCACGATCGCCAATTTGACATTCTTTTGGGCATAGCTTACATTTAATTTCATTTTCCTTCAACTTATCATAGAACATCGCTTCTTTTTCAAAGAATATGGCTTTTTCTCTGCCTTGCGATATTCTCTTACTAATCTGGGGAGTGCTTGCAAGCAGCGATTTTGCCTGCTCTGACTCAACAGATGCTAAACCTACACAAGCACCTGTTATCATTAAACTTTTTATAAATTCCCTTCTTGATAAATCCATTAAAGATCACCACCATAAAACGTTAGATATAATATTTAGTATATATTTCTGAGAATAAAAAATGGATTCCTGCTTCCCCACTTTCGCGGGGACAAGTTCCGCAGGAATGACAAATTTTTTCATAGATGACATTTTGCTTTACTCAATGAAAATTTTCATATAAACATTTAATTCCAAACTCGATAGATGCTGGTTTTAGATAATATCTTAACCGTATATTTTTATAAATCTATATCAGGTTGAAGTGTTCCTACGTCTATTATTTCAATTTTTGACGGATCATTAGTTCCTAATTTGTGCGACTTACCTGCGGATATTGCTATATATTTGGGATCGCGACCTGTATCAGCCAAAGATTTTAAACCTGACGAAAGTCGTTTTTTATCTATAATTTTCGCACCAACAAAGTCAAGAGCGACTGGGTCTGATGAGACAATTAAACCTGAATATTTCCACATTCTTGAAGGTGTATATCCAGGTCCGTTGTCATATTGAGATAATATTCCATCACAGACTATAAGCGGTTGTCTTTTCTTTAACGATGTGAACAATAAAGAATTTACGTCAGGAATATAATCACATTCCGCAACCATTTTATTATTGCTATTTACATCAAAATGGTATTTATGCGGGTTATGTATCGCGCCAAACCAATTTTTCAGGCTTATCGTAACTCCTGCCATTGTGTGATGTTTTAGGACAGGCACATTTACAAAAGCAGTGCAATATGATAATATCTTTGAAAGCCTGCTTGCAATGGTATTATGAATTGTCACATCTTCATCATAGCCAATATCAGGACTTGTTCCAAAGCATTTAGGAGCATTCGACAATTTCCGATTAATCTTGAAGCCTGCTTCTGCTAATTCTGCATCTGACTTATCCCATATCACAATATCTTTGACATTCGCTAAATTTAAGCCTTCTACGATAGCCATAACAAGTTCTGGATGCGAAGACATCATTTTTCCCGAAAGCGTATTAACCTTTATGCCAACAATATCATCTGTTCTGAAAAGCTTTCGCCAAGCATCAGCTGGAGTTTTGGATTCTGTTAGTTTTACAACTGCGTCATTAAGCAGATTTCTGACAACAGCATAATCAACTTTAAGATTAGCATCTACAACTTTAAGATCGCGTGCAATGATTACAGACGTATTATCACTTTTGGCTATCGCTTCATCATTATAAGACTTTGATAAATTGGCAAGACCATATACGCTTAGACCTAAAGCTATGGATTTTTTTATAAAATCTCTTTTGCTTTCATCAAATTTCATATTTTACTTTTCACCTTGAAAATCTATATAAAGTGTTTATATTTTGTATCATTAAATATTTTTCTAAACATAGAAACATATAATAATTATACCATATTCCACAATTAATTTTATCATAAACATAAGAGCTTTACAAGGCAACGATTTTCACAGGAATTAGAGTTGATGTTAAAAATGGGGACCCTGTTTTATGCAAAAAAATTATTGACTTTATAAATGATATTTTATAAATTAAAATTGCTTGAATTTATTAAAAAGATTAAAACTAACAAATTCAAAGAGTATGAAAAGGTGATGTGCTGTTTTCTCCATATCTTCAATATTGTTTATATCTTCAACAATTCTTTTATTAACGGAGGTATAATATGGACAAGCATTTTTCTAAATTGTTTTTAGCAGTGTTATCAGTCATTTTCGCAACTTCTAATATTGTCTTAGCTGGTGTTTTCAGAGATAACTTTGATGATGGAGATGCTAAAGGCTGGGTTATCGTAGAAAATGCCCCAAGTAAATGGAGTGTGATAAAAGGTGGATATAACGGCTCTATCAATGATGGGGTAGAAAGTATAGCCTTGATAGGCGAGGACAGTTGGGAAGTTGAGTCAATTGAGGTAAAAATTCGTGATGTGAAAGGTGAATGGTTAGCCATAGTTTTCAAATATCAGGATATAAATAATTTTGAATCTTGGTGGCTGAACGTTCCAAACAAAACTCTGGAAGCATGGCCAAAAATGGGAAATTATGAAGGTAATGCAAGGGCAACTGTTGCTGTGCCGTTTGATCCTAATAAAGAATGCACCATCGGCGTAAATATTAGTGGCGATGATTACGATGCGTTTTTTGACGGGAAAAAAGTCGGCTCGTATAAGAATACTAAATTTAAAACAGGCAAAGTTGGCTTGCTCGTTTGGGCAAGTAGTGCTACATTTGATGATGTAGTGATCAAGGGACCAAATGTCCCAACAGTAATGGCAATTGATCCAAAAGGCAAATGTGCTACTTTTTGGGGAAAACTAAAAGAATAAAAGAATTAAAAATATTTTCAGGAGGCAACAATGGTTATTGATTTTCATGTTCACGCATTTCCAGACAAAGTCGCAGATAAAGCTATAGAGACACTTTCCGCTATTTATGGCACACAATGTTTTTCCGACGGCAAAATAGATAGCCTCTTGAAAAATATGGAAAAAACTAACGTTGATGTATCCATTATCCAACCAGTATCCACCGATCCTCGTCAAGTAATATCAATAAACACATGGTCGGCGAATTTAAACCAGTTAAATCCAAAGAATAAATCCATTAATCCTGTAATAGGCTTTGGGACGATACACCCAAAGTTTGATAGTTACCATGATGAAATCCAAAGAATGAAAGAGCTTGGCATAAAGGGAGTTAAGTTCCAACCAAGTTTTCAGGAATTCTATCCCGACGATGAAAGTATGTTTCCCATATACGAGGATATAATAAAAGCTGGAATGATATTGATGTTCCATGCAGGAGATGAGATTAAGCCAGCAAAAATTGTCTATTCTACACCTATAAGGCTTGCCAAAGTGTTAGATGCGATGAAAAGTGTGATTGATGATTGCGGATATTATGCTGTAAGTGGATCAAAAAAGTCTGCTAAGATTGTATTTGCTCATTTAGGCGGTTATATGATGTGGGATCAGGTTGAGGATTATCTGATTGGAAGAGAGATATATCTTGACATATCTTATGTATTTGGTCATCTTGATAGTGAGAGAATTTTACAGATGATAAAAAATCATGGGATAGAAAGAATATTATTTGGGAGTGATTTCCCATTTTCTCGTCCTGATTTGGATATGGAGTATATATCCAAATTGAACTTGACCAATGAAGAAAGGGATATGATACTGGGCAAAAACGCACTGGAATTGCTTAAAATATAAAATGAAAAAACTAACATCAGAGATAATCCGCTTAATTTTATGCTTTACTATCTTTTTATCGCTGTTTCTGCCAAAATCCTATTGTATGACAAACAGCATTGAAGAAGCTGTCAATTCTTTATCTACTGATCTTATGGCTTATCTTAATGTCACAGAAGATCATCAAGTCAAAATCGCTTTCCTCCCGATAAGCATGGATAAACACAATCAATCGGTTTTAGCGAGAGTTACATTTGAGATTATGAGAACTAAATTAAGCGAAATCAAAGGAATATCTTTGGTTGATAGGGATTTATCACTACGCACAATGGCAGAACTCAAAATAGTTCTTGATAAGGGATTGTTGAAGTCTGATGATGTGATCAATTTCGCTAAACAGACAGAAATTGACTATTTAATAACAGGTCATATAACCGACTTAAATACAATAATCAATTTAAATCTGTTTATTTGGAAAATAAGCGGTGGAAGTCTTTTGTCAATAAAAAGCGTTCAAATAAGGAAATCCGCAGAGATCATATCGCTACTTTCATCAGAAGATAAAATAGAAAATATAGAGCCTTATTCTGTAAAATGGCAAAGTAAAACTCTTCCTTACCATGTGTTAGCTTTATCTATTGATGATATTAATGGCGATGGCATAGATGAGCTAATACTTGTGACAGAGGATGAGCTTAAAACATTGGTTTGGGACGGATTTTGCTTTGTTGAGAGATCATCGGTATCTTATGTTGATATAGCCAAAGTGCGACGTAACCAATCCGAATTGAGAATAATCAATAAAGATCAGGCACAAAATAATATTTACATATCAATACCAGAAATAGAGACAAGTATATGGAGATATGACAAAGATAATCTTGTAAGGTCTGGTGAGTTGCCATTCAATTTGATTTATGCCTATGGGGATTATATGATTGTTGGGGCATTGAAAGATGATAGAAATTATTTCTCTGGTCAAAAAACGTATTTAGTGAAAACATCAGATAGAACAAGGATAGAAAAGCCTATCCCAAAGGATTTTTATTCTATCGCTGTTGCTGATGTGAATAGCGATGGGAATATGGAATGGATAATAGTTGATAATGATAATGTTTTACGTATCTATTCAGAGGATATGAGTCTAATTTGGAAAAGCCCAGTTTTATTCGGCGCGGGATTAATTATCTATGATCTGGATAACAACGGAAAACAAGAGATAATATTGACTTCTGCTGTCCCTCAGGGGAAAAATGATTCCTTGATAATATTTGAATGGAATGGTGTAGATTATGTAAAAAAATGGGAAAGTCAACCGATAAGCGGTAGCATATTTGCAATGTGCATCGGCGATCCTAATTTAGACGGTATAAACGAACTTGTAATAGCAGTATATACACAAGAAGGCACTAAAATTGAGTTTTACACCCCGAATTAGCGAACATTGATCTCCCTTTGAAAATTTCAACTTGACTAACAGATGATATGATCTTAAACTAATTTGTTAGTTAATACTGTGAATTATTAATCTTTTAGTTGGAGTAAAAAGATGGAATACAAAATTGAAAATGAACTAAATATGTTAGACCCTAAAAAAGTCAGGCTTCATAAAGACGCATTTAATAGAATTAGCTTAACAATTCTCAATGAAAAAGAATATCCCGAAGTTAGACCAGTGATGAGCTTTCCAATAA
>DTPJ01000052.1 GCA_011334435.1 Candidatus Poribacteria bacterium
AATTAGTTCATTAAACATGGAGTAATATTTATTTAGGTTTTAATGTGGTGAAAAACCTTACAGGAGGAGTTTGCCTTTTTCCCTTTATTTTTTTGACTAAATAACTTTAGATAAAATATAATCCTATTAGAGTATATGTTGGGGAATTTCTAAGGAATTTCTAATTCTGGGTGAGGGAGGAATTTCTAGGGAATTTCTAATAAAATTTATATTAACGAGAATTGCTTTTCTGTCTTCGCATTATTATATCTAAAAGCTATAAGTGTTACATCATCTTCAGTGTACATTCCATTTGCGAATATATTGGCAAAGTCCAAAATAGCTTCTACAAAACCTTCTGGTGATAAATGCATATTATTTTGTATAGCATTATAAATCTCTTTTTCACCGAATTGGATTCCATCTTCATTTTTCAGCTCCAAAAGTCCATCTGTAAATAGAAACATCATATCTCCGTCTTCAATAGCTAATTTCTGATTCTGATATAAAGCTTCTGGAACCATACCAAGAGCAGGACCGGGTTCAACCTTAAATTCCTCAAAATGTGAGCCATGACTCTTTATAATAAAGGGATTTGGATGACCAGCACTTGCACAAGTTACCATTTCTTTTTGTGTGTTGATTACAAGACAAAGAGCGGTGATAAAAATCTGCAAATTGCTTTCGGACATTAAATTACAAAAACGGTTATTCATCTGAAACAATAGATCATCGGGGTTAGGATAATATCTAACAAGTTGGATAAAGAACGTTTTTACAATGCCTGTGATCATCGCTGCTTGTGGACCATGTCCCATAACATCACAAACTAAAACAGCAACTAATGATGGCGTAATCTCCTGAATATCAAAAAAATCTCCTCCAATTATCAATGATGGAACGTATCTATAGAAAAACTCAAGTTTTGGGATTTTAGGCAATTCTTGTGGCAGAAGTGCCTGTTGAACGTCCTTTGCCAGTGCTAATTCATATTCAAACTGCTTGTTAGCCTTGATCAGTTCATCTTGAAGTTCCTTTATCCGTAGTAAGGACTTAACTCTTGCCAACAATTCGTATCTATCCACAGGTTTTGTTATAAAATCATTAGCACCATTATCAAGCGATTGGATCTTCCTGTCATCTAACGCAGTAACCATAATGATAGGCGTTAAATTATCGTTGAAATCGCTCCGAATTCGTCTGCAAACTTCATTGCCATCTATCACTGGCATCATTATATCAAGTAATATCAGATCAGGCTTTTCTATTTCAAATTTTTTTAATGCCTCCTCTCCACTGTAAGCTTTAATGATAGTATATTCTTCTGGTTTTAAATATCCTTCTAAAACCTTAACATTTATCGGCAGATCATCTACAATAAGTATTTTACGCTCTGAATTGTTATTAGACATTGTAAATATTAGATATTATTAAATATGATGTCAAATCTACGAAATCTCATGTTTCTTAATTACATCTTCAACTATCAGTGGCAATTGACGAGTATCAATAGGTTTGCTTATATAAGCATCGCATCCAGCGGAAAGTATACGTTCTTTATCGCCTTTCATAGCATAAGCGGTCACAGCAATTATTGGAATATCTTTGGTATCTTGGCGATTTTTAAGCATTTTGACTAATTCTATTCCTCCCAAATTTGGAAGTTGTATATCTAGGAGAATAACATCAGGTTTATTGTCTTGAAGATATTTCAATGATTCTTCTGCGGTTACTGCTTCTATAACCTCATATTTATTAGCTTCTAGGATTATCTTTACCAATTTTCTATTCTTGTCATTATCCTCAACGACCAGGACTTTCTTAGGCATTATCAAACACCTACTTTTTAAATCTCTCTATATCCCTTATAGCTTGGAGAATATGCTCTTTTGCATCCTCACCCTTTTGGACTATGGATTTAACTTTGCTATTTAGCTGTTCCCTATCTTCTGGCGTGATCTCTTTTATTGTGCTTATTATAATTGGTATTTTTTCTATCTCTGAGTTTTCTCGTATAGCTTTGACGACATCAAAACCGTTCTTTCCGGGCATCATCAAATCCAATATTATCAGATCAGGCTTTTCTTTAATTGTCAATTCTATTCCATCATCACCATTATAGGCTTTTATAACGTTAAAGTCCTCATTAGTAAGGATTGACTCCATAAGCCTAATATCTTCCTCATTGTCATCTATTATAAGCACTTTTGGGTTTTGCTGTTTTACCGACAATTCTATTTTATCTAATATCCCTATAAGCTGTTCTTTATCAACGGGTTTGACTAAATAACCGACCGATCCTAAGCTAAAGCCGAGACTTTCATCATCAACGATAGAAACTATTATAATCGGTATATGACTTGTATTTGGGAAGTTTTTCAATTCCTGCATCACTTGCCAGCCGTCTTTCTTCGGCAACATTATGTCCAATGTAATGGCGAAAGGTAATATCTCTTTTGCCTTTTTTATTGCATCTTCACCGTCTATCGCGATCTCGGTATCATATCCTGCTTCTGTTAGATATATACAAAGCAGTTGTGCTGCATGTTCATTATCCTCAACGACGAGAATTTTTTTCCCTTTATGTGCTTTTCTTGCTTGAATCTGTATCGGTTCGTGTGCGTGACTTTCTACCAAAGCTTCTTGTTCATGTTTTATCTTTGGTATCGTAAATGAAAATTTACTGCCACGCCCTAATCCTTCGCTTTCAACCCAAATCTTCCCGCCGTGTAATTCAACAAGACGTTTGGTCAATGCAAGCCCTAACCCAGTCCCTTCATATTGCCTTGATTGAGAAGAGTCAAGCTGTTTGAATTCATCAAAAATTACCTCAAAATTTTTCGGCTCAATACCTATACCAGTGTCTTGGACGGAAATAATAAACTTTTCGTCATCACAATCAGCGACAACAGTTATGCTACCTTCTATTGTAAATTTTATCGCATTTGAAAGCAGATTATACATTATTTGTTTGAATTTGACCTGATCCGCATAGATGTTTGTAACATTATCAGAGATAAAAACCTGCATAGCAAGACCCTTTTTATTCACCATATCTCTAATTATGGATTGGATTTCATCTAACGCATCTCTTAATGAGAATTCCTCAAGCTGAAGTTCCATTTTTCCAGATTCTACTTTTGACAGATCAAGAATGTCATTGATCATCTGCAATAGATGTTTTCCGCTTTCGTAAATATCAATGACAGCAGACTTTTGATCTTCATTTAACTCACCACATAGACCATCTCGCAATATTTCAGCAAACCCAATTATAGCATTTAGGGGAGTTCTTAGTTCGTGTGACATATTGGCAAGAAATTCGCTTTTCATTCTATCGGCTTTTCTTAGTTTTATATTTGCAATCTCTAACTCGCGAGTCCTTTCTGATACCTTTCTCTCTAAATTTTGGTTCAACTCTGTTATCTCTAAATGTAATTTTGCGTTTTGGATAGCCATCGCGGTGCGATTAGCGAATGATCCTAACATTTTGAATTCTTCATCTGAAATCGGTCTTTTACTGAATAATGCAATAACGCCAAGCAATTCATCTCCAAGTATAAGCGGATAACCAGCAAATGCCACAATTCCTTCTCTTTTCATCCAGTCAGGATTATGAATATAACTATCTTTTATCAGATCATTTACCAAAGACGGTTTTCGCTCCTCTGCTATTCGTCCAACCCTCATAGCACCGATAGGGATTCTAAGATAGTCTTCATCTTTTGCATAAGCTCCAACTGTGACTTTAAGATGCAGGCATTTATCTTTATTTTTGCAAATATCAACATGAATGCAATCAGAACACAGATCGCCAACGTCAATAAGCCAAACTCTTGCAAATGCGGCGTCAAACGTTGTCCTTAGTGTCTCTACAACTATATTAAGCACATCAGAAAGCTTGAGATTTGATAGCATATTCAGTGCAACATTATCTAATGATGAACGTTTCGCAAGGTTTGATGCCATTTGATTGAACGATCTGGCAAGTTCGCCGATCTCATCTTTTGATTTTATCATAACTTCCTGATCAAGATCGCTGTCTGCCATACGCTTTGTCATATAAATTAATTGGCTTAGGGGAGATATAAATACTTTTCTCGCAATATATAGACCTAACAGATAAAAAACGGCTATTAGACATATTCCGGGTATGGTGACAAACCATATCATCTCCATTACAGGTGCATAAGCATTTTTAGATGGTTGACATGCTATAACTGACCAAGGAAGTTTAAATTGGAAATCAGGTTTGTTAATTGATATTCTAGCGAAACCAACCATCATATTTGGTTTATCATCACCAGAAACAACAAACCAACCAGAATCTCCTAACTTTTGGCTTGGGATCATATATTTTTCTGTTCCATCACTTATCGGGATCATGTCCCTTGAAACAAACATCTCTCCGTTATCTGATAAGAGGACAACCTTCCCGCCTTCGCCAATATCAATGTTTTCTATCGCATCAAAGAGATGAGATACATCAAGGACGCCTTTCATAATTCCAACTATTTTACTTTTGGAAAAAACAGGGACACATATATCCATCGCAAACACTTTGGCACTTTGATCATAGCCAAATTTGCTTAAAAACAATTTCCCTTTGCCTTTGTTATATGTTTCCTGCCACCAATCCTCGTCAGCTTGCCAATAATCAGAAGTTTTATTCGTAGAAGCGACAAGTCTTCCTGATTTATCCGTCACGAGAATTTCTCCAAAAGAGCCCTCAACAGACTTAAACGCTTTCAACGTCATTGACAGTTCATTACTAAGCAATTGTTTCAACGGTTCATCTCTCTCTGTCAGATTTTTCCATCCATTTTCTATCTTTAAAACTTCCGCTGTATCAATTCTATTTGATTTTAATGACGCAGATTCTAAAAATGCTATGGTAGCAGGAAGGACGGATAATTGCTTGATGGATTTTATATCCTCAGTTAGCATTGTCCTTATGTTATCGCGAGCTTTTTCGGACAACTGTTGGAAGGTATTGCCCACAATTTCTTTTCTTTGAGAAATCCCAACATAATGGGTTATAAAGACAGCTATTAAAAGTGGAGCAATACCTGTCAAAACAAGTGTTATAATTAGTTTATAACGAATACCCATATTTTATCCTTATAAAAATATGCCTTATATTTTATTGTTTATTTAGTTTTAATTTCTGCCCACGTCGTAGTAATACTTGCTCTATAATCAACCGCAAGCACCATTTGGACGAATTCTAATTCAGGAAACAAACTGGGATTATTCCAAGAGCCTTCCCCTTGTTTAACTTCTTTAACACTCCAAATCAATTTATAATCTCTGCCTGCTCCATCATCATCGTCATTATATTGGACGTTAAATCCTATTTTTAGACCTGTTTTAGGTTTAATATTCCAACCAGAATTTTTCAGTGGAATGCCTGCCTCAACGATCCAGCCATCATTCGTTAATGTTCCAGTGGCGACTGTCTCAGTTTTTGGTCCTTGTGTAATGCCAACACAACCGCCAAGCAGACCAGCGGTAACTTTGACATCAGGATTTTGCCCAATAACATCAGCACCGATTGTAATTTGAGCGTCATTTACATCATAGGCGGACGCTTTGTCATTTTCACCATCTATATAGACTTCCACAGAATCGTCGTTCCAGACATCACAAGCCGAATTTTCTCCACTTTGAACTTTATTATCAGTGATCTCAGCTGCAAAGTAAATATACTTGTCATCTGCGGTCACAGCAAATTTCAAAGATGCGTTTTTATTGTCAGGAGCTGGAACAGTCGCGTCTTTGGCTTCTATTCTATGCCATGTCGCGTGTTTCCAAGCTAAATCATTGAGTTTTCCATCAATTACTATTGAGTTTGGAAAGGCACATTTAATAAGCACACCATAAACATCTCCGCTGGTATCACCTTTAATAACTTCACCTGATTGGACATTATTAGAAAAGAAACATAAGATAATTAAAAATCCGATAAAAATTAAAAAAGACAAGTTTTTAGACATGATACTCCCTCCTACCTTTCACTTGTGATAATTATTCTTGCCTTATAACTACCATTATAAGCTATTATATCACTTAATATTCTACTTTCAAGATTAAATTAGTACGTTAAATACAGAAAACCTATCCCAAGTTTTCCTTTGACTATATGTCACTATTATGATAAAATATTGATACAATTGAAAGTCAAAATCATTAAAAGTTTTCAGTATTCAGTTTATAATCATTATTATCTCTGTTTTTTCTGAAAA
>DTPJ01000258.1 GCA_011334435.1 Candidatus Poribacteria bacterium
AGGCAAGAATTTTGTTTTTATTTCAAATCTGTCAATATTGGGGTTTACTTTGGGCAACAGTTCAGATTGAACCTCTCCTGCAATGCTCAATTCCCTTTCAATACGTTGTTTTTCTATGCTTTGCTCATAAAGTTTAGCATTTTCTATTGCCATTGCTGCCTGATTAGCTATGGATTGGATAAGCATTATCTCGTCTTTTGTGAATTCACGGGGTTCGCCTGTATAGAGATGAATTGTTCCGATAGCTTTATCTTTGATCCTTAGACCAGCACAAAGCATCGTAGAAAGCCTTTCCCTTTTTATAGATTCATTATAATAAAATCTCGGATCATCAGAAATATCGTTTATTATACTTACTTCGCCTTTTAATGCGGATTGACAAACGGGATGATCTTCAAGAAAAACAGGTCCTTTGCTCAAATATTGCGGAGATAGATTGTATATTGACATTAAAATTAGCTTATTGCCCTCATCGTTTAAAAGCCTTATAGTGCTTGCCTTTACATTAAGCACTTTGACAATTCCTTCGGTAATCTTATCAAGGACTTCCTGCAGACCAAGTGATGAAGTCAACAATTGGCTTATTTCAAGTAATGCGGATAACTCCTTAACATTTTTATTTAAAGAATATCCTTGATAACATAAGGCAAAAAGCGTATTAGCGATAGAATAAAGAAAATTGGTAGCGGAGTTTATCGTCTCTTCTGACCATATTTCAACTTTTTGTGCGGATTCAATGAGTTTTTGTGGGTCTATGTTGAATTTATTGGCAAGATCAATTATTTTCTCTGTTGTAATAGGCTCTGTTGGTCTGTCTCCCAAAACGATTGTGCCGATCATGTGTCCTTCAATTTGAATCGGCGCAGCGAATTGTGTAAGTCCAGCGAAACAAGTATATTTTTGTGGTTTGCCTGCTTTCTTTGCAAGCTCCGCTGCCTTTATATTTGATTCCCTGCACTCTGGGTTTGTATGGTCTTCACCTGAAATAAGGGCGCAGAATTCACTGCCTAAACTTGCTTTGGTTACGGGGTATCCATCAGCATCTCTAATGAGTATTGGCACTCCCGCGGTCTTCGCTGCCCAATCTTGGATCTGTTGAAGGATTGATATATCAATTAGATCAGTTATCTTAGGAATTGTCCGTTCTTCTATTTCTTCATCTGCTTGAATATCTGTCATCTTTGCTATCTTTATTAAAAAGCTCCATCTATTGCAACAAAAACCTGTGTTGAGTTTCCGCTATAATGTCCCGTGCTATAAAGCACTCCTTCCTCGTCAATAAAGGTATAATCAAAGTTCATAAAATCCATAGGACGATGATGAGATGCAATAAAAGATAATCTCATATTCCCGCCAAGATCATATCTCGCCCCTAAAGCCCATACATACCACCAAAGCTTTTCTTTTAAATTCCTCTGGTTATTTGTATCTATGGCATCTATATCATAATTGTATTTTCCACCGCCTATATAACCGAAAAGTTTTGCCGTTCGGTAATCAAAAGGATCATGGTTTAATATCAAATCCAAGTCAACTCTAAATCTGCCTGACGTATATCTATCAGTCGTTATATCGTCCTGAATATATCCTCGCCCGTCGTCACCTGGATATTTATCCGTAGTTTCACCGTTCAACCTAATAAGATATGTAGACATAGAAAAGCGAAAAGATTCCGTCACATCATATCCTGCTCTAATTATACTTGTTACTTGAAAGTATTTTTGACGTTCATCAAAGTCAAAATAGTCGTTTAGATCATAGGGATTATCTATCTCTGTCCTACCTTCGTTATTTAGAACCCTAAAAGTGAATAGTTTATCAAATGATGAAAATTTAACATTTTTTTCTACTGAATACTTTCTTATAACAAGTCTATCTTTGTCTATGAGATACAAATTCCCATTAGGATCAATCGCTTTGAACTCTAAATCCCGCAATTCTGGATCGGATTTATCAATTCGGTAAAGATATTTTTCAATGAATTTGCCGTTCTCATCAAATTTCTGAATTCTTCTTATTTCACTTTCATATTCGCGTTTTTGAGGGATTATGGAGTCGTCTTGTCCTGTAACAACAGTTGAATCAATAGTGCTTCTATGCTGAATATTTGTCTTGAAGACCTTTTTGTATTTTGCAGAATCCGCAACTAATATAGCATCATCTATCGTTGATGTAATATATAACTTCCCTGAAAAACAGCCATTTCCTTCTCCCTTTTTCCCAAAGGAATTTATAAACTCTCCTTCAGAATTGAATTTCAAAAACCTATTGTTACCGCTATCAGCGACATATATATTTCCCTTTGAATCAACAGTTAATCCCGTTGCAGAATCCATCTGACCTTTGCCATCGCCATGTTCACCAAAAGTTTTTTGGAGTTGTCCTGCTGAATTTAGCTTGTAAATCTTGTCTTGATCTAAAACATATATGTTTTCCAAATTGTCAACACAGATATACAAACTTCTATCTGTCTCTGGTTTGGTAACAAGCAGGGCAAAATTACCTTCTGTGTCAATAGCGGGAAGTGTTTTGCCATCTTCTAAAGGCTTTTTTGTCAAGTCACCGATGGTAAAAGTTGACATTAACTTTCCGTCTTTTGAGAACTTGTGGACACATACACCATAATTGAAAACTTTCGGCGAATCTGTCCCTTTAACATGAACCATATTCCAGTCAACGACATAGATGTTTTTATTTTTATCAACAGCTATATTTTTTGGATTGATAAACAGGAAATTCTCGCTTGATGTTATCTCAAAGAGCGGTTTTCCTTCGGGATCAAACTTTTGGACTTTTAAGTTCTCCTCATCTAAAACATAAGCATTGCCCTCTATATCAAAGGTGACAATGGTTTTATCAGAAAACTTGCCTAACGATTCGCCTTTTCCGCCGAACTCATAGACAAATTCCATATTTTTAGCGGGAAGAGCTAATAATGGCGATGATATTAGCATTAAAAGAAGCAATCCATATATTAACTTCATTCAGATGCACTCCGATTGGTGATCAGTAATCAGTGATCAGTGATCAGAATCTTTTTTGCTATTAATGAGCATGACTTTATCCAAAATACCATTGACGAACTTTCCTGAGCTTGGGGTGCTAAATCTATTTGCCAGATCAACTGCCTCATCTATTGTAGCAGCGGGAGGAATATCTTCCATATATATAATTTCATAGATCGCGAATCTGATTATATTACGATCTATAACAGGCATCTCGCTTATCTTCCAGTGTTCAGAATAGTCTGATATTATTTTGTCAATTTCCTCCAAATGTTCATAAGTGCCTTTAACTATTTCATTAGCAAAGCTGACCACATCTGGAGTGCGTGTTTTGTTTTGCCAGTATTTTTTAATGACATCATCAATCGGACTATCGGTCATATCCGCTTGATAGAGCATTTGTAAAGCACATTCTCTCGCTTTAGTCCTTTTACGCAATTGCAGACCTCTTATCGTTATAGCAGATCAAAACATGTTTTACAAATTTTAACTCATTTGCTTAAATAAATTGACCATCTCAATAGCTGTTATTGCTGCATCTGCCCCTTTATTTCCAACTTTTGTCCCAGCACGTTCAATAGCTTGTTCAATATTCTCGGTGGTTATAACGCCAAAAATGGTAGGAACGCCAGTTTTTAGACCAACCTGAGCTATGCCTTTAGATGCCTCTGCTGCGATATAGTCAAAATGTGGCGTAGAACCCCTTATAAGCGCCCCCAAACAGATCACTGCGTCATATTTCTTGCTGGAAGCCATCTTGTCTGCGGTTATTGGTATCTCAAAAGACCCAGGGACCCATGCAACTTCTACATCATCAAGATTGACGCCATGTCTTTCAAGAGCATCTAATGCCCCGCCAAGTAATTTTGATGTGATAAATTCATTGAATCTACTAACGACTATGCCTATCTTTAGCCCCGTGCCTATCAGCGATCCTTGATAAATCTTCGTCATCTTTCTCTATGTCCTCCCAAAATTCCCAGTTAAAATAGTGTCCTAATTTTTTGTGCTTCGTCTGCAAATATTGAAAATTAACCTCGTTAGGCGGAATTTCAATTGGAACACGCTCAACAATTTCTAATCCATAGCCGTTTAATGCGGCGATCTTTCTTGGATTATTAGTTATTAAACGAATCTTATGCAATCCTAAATCAGCTAATATCTGAGCTCCTATACCATAATCTCTGAGATCAGCTTTGAAGCCCAATTTTTCGTTTGCTTCTACGGTATCAAGCCCATTATCTTGGAGTTTATATGCACGTATTTTATTTTTGAGACCGATGCCTCTGCCTTCTTGATTCATATAAACGAGGACGCCTTTTCCTTCTTCCTGAATCATTTTCATCGCTTGCTTTAACTGCTCTCCGCAATCACATCGCAAGGAATGAAATGTATCACCTGTCAGACATTTGGAATGAACTCGCACAAGGACAGGTTCATCTCCATTGAATTCACCTTTTGTTAGTGCCACATGCTCATCGTTATCTAATTTTGATTCATAGACATATATAGTGAACTCACCAAAAGCTGTCGGAAAATCTGCGGATGCGACACGTTTAACGAGTTTTTCTGTTCTCCTTCTATACTCAATTAGATCGGCAACGGTAGCGATTTTCAATCCGTATTTTTTTGCAAATTCCATTAATTCAGGCACTCTTGCCATAGTGCCATCATCGTTCATTATCTCACATATAACACCTGCTGGAAATAAGCCAGCTAATCTCGCGAGATCAACTGATGCTTCTGTATGTCCTGCACGAACCAAAACTCCGCCTTCTCTTGCTCTTAACGGAAAAATATGACCAGGTCGCACAAAATCTTCTGGGACTGCATTTGGATCAACAAACGTTTTTATCGTCCTCGCCCGATCATAGGCAGAAATTCCTGTTGATGTCTTATCTTTTGCATCTATTGTCACAGTATATGCTGTGCTGAGATGTGCAGTGCTTCCCGTAGTCATCGGACAAATCCTCAACTCATCAAGCCTTTCGCCTGTTGCTGATAGGCATATCATGCCACTGCCCTTTTTTGCCATAAAAGCTATGGCTTCAGGCGTTACTTTTTCCGCCGCCATTACGAGATCGCCTTCATTCTCACGATCTTCGTCGTCAACTATAATAACCATCTCACCATTTTTTATCGCTTCAATAGTTTCTTCTATTGTATTAAACATATCCATCACCTAAAAATTGATTATAAGATTTAAAAACTAAACCTTCAACATTGTAATTTATACAAATCCATGTTCCCTTAAAAATTCCTCGCTAATTTCTTTTTTCTCTATATGATAAGTCATCATTATTCTTTCTATATACCTTGCAAGCATATCCACTTCTATATTAACCATATCACCAATGCGTTTTAATCCCAAAGTTGTTATCTCTTTGGTAAATGGTATCAATGAAACCCCAAAGCTGTTATCCGTGACTTCTGTCACTGTCAGGCTAACTCCATCAACACAGATAGAGCCTTTGACCGCAATATATTTTGTGATATTTTCTGAAACAGAGACACTCATTAACGTCGCTATTCCTTCAGGAACAAGTGAAATGATTTTACCTATATCATCTACATGACCCGCTACTATATGACCGCCGAGACGATCTGTTGGACGAAGTGATCTTTCTAAATTCACCTTATCACCAGTTTTTAGATATTCAAGGTTTGTCCTACGTAAAGTTTCAGCCATCACATCTGCGGTGAAGGCATTATCAGAGCGTCCTGTGACAGTCAAGCAAGCACCATTGACAGCTATGCTATCGCCGATTTTGCAATCATCTATGATCTTCTTGGCATTGATCGTCAACTTGCATGACTTTGTTGTCCGCTCAATGCCTATGATTGTGCCTATTTCCTCTATTATTCCTGTAAACATATTTGTTTAACTAACCTTTATTAACAATAATTCAAATGAGATCACCAAGATATCTAATACAATAATGTTATCACAAAATAAACTTTATTTCCATAAGTAATCTGAACTTAGGACGTTAGTTCGTACATTTCCTAAAATAAATAAGGTTGAAGGTTGAAGGTTAAAGGTTTGTTTGTAGTCTGTCTGGGCATTTTCAAAAATTCCTAACTTTTTGCTAAACTTTGGACAATTTTGAATTAAAAAATATTGTTAGCTAACCAAATTTATTTTTAATGACAAGAAAAAACATTAAATCTCTCTTTATCCCATAGCCATTA
>DTPJ01000577.1 GCA_011334435.1 Candidatus Poribacteria bacterium
CTAAGCTTGTGTATAGTTTATAGACATAGTTTCACATACTTTCAGTTTTTGTGGGTTGATTTGTTTGTTTATCTCTAACGACTAAATATCCAAATTTTTCTAAGGCAGGTATAAAGCTATTCACTATGGCGTCATCAAGCTTTTTATCTTCTGGAAGCATTTTTTTAAACTTTGTCGCACAGCGATGTAATCTTAAAGATTCATCTGTCTTTTCAGCATATTCATAGCCTTTAATTAAGTGTTCTCTTAGCCAAATATCATGTTCTATAATTTTAATTTGATCAGAAAGATTTACATCACCTTTAAAACTGTGAATGACATCCATACCATTTTCCTCACCTTTTTTAACAATTTTGCATCCAGCTTTTATTATTTTCGCTTTTGTCATCCTTGCAGGCTTGCGGTTTCTCTCTTCTTTATCTTTTTCATCTAATTCATCATAATCAACAAGAAGGTTATGAATTTTCTTATCATCAATGCGCTTAGGTCCATATTTCCAACCTTCATTCTCTTTTTGTGTTTTCCAAGAGGTATGACATGCTTTGGCAAGCTCTTCAATGATAGACTTCTCTAATTCGCCTTTGGTTACCTCTTTTATAAAATCTTCGCTTACGTGCAATTTCAATAGTTCATCAGAAGGTAATTGAGATGCGGAAAAATGCTTTTGATTACTAGAGATTGAACTCATTCTAACTATTGTATTTATTGACCGAGAACCATGCAGATATTTTTTCGCTAAAAGAAAACCTCTAATAACACCAGTGCTTATTGATGCCATTTTGTCTTTTCCGATTATAGATGGCATCAATTCCTGCAAAGACGCCCTTAAAATAATTGCCCTTCGTAATAAGTATGCTATATCTTTTTGCGACAATTCCCTGTATTTTTCATCATCCGAACTTTCTCTGCTATCGGTGCATGATTCTATGCCATATGGGTTTGGTCCTTTAATGTTTACATAACCTCTTAGACGACTTATAAAATCTGGTCCTTTCTTTTTTTTAAAATCTTCATATTTATTTTTATTATCAGTGCTATTTTTATAACTTCCTCTTGAGAATTCATCAAAAGAAGGACAAACTCCGCCAGCAAACACGAAGATCGTTTTGCCAAATGGGTGTAGAATGCCATGATAATGGAATTTTGATTCCTCCATTGGGACAAGAAAATGCTTTAACCATTCTAAGTCATCGGTATCAAATTCATCCCAGAACACAAGGGGAAACTGTGATTCTATTGAAGCATCTCTTACTCTATGAAATGCCTCTATTAGATCATCGCTATCAGGGTTAAATTGTGATAGATTAAAGCTCAACTCTCTAACTTTTTCGCCAAGCAAACTTGATACTAATTGTTTTATAGCGAAAGTTTTTCCAGAGCCCGGAGTTCCAAAAACAGCTATTGATAAAGGGCGATTGTCCTTAGGATTTTGTATATACGATTGAATTAAGTTGCGAATAGCATTGATACTTTGGATCTCCTCTTTATCAACGGTTAAATATTTGCCATAAATAACTTTGGGAATCTCCGCTAATGCTTTTTCGGGACCGAATAAAACAACGTCCATTGCTTTGGCATAAACATATTCAAAATCATCACCGATTGAATCTTTAACCAGATCATATTGGTCTTGATTTCCAGAAGAATTTTCATCTAGCAAACTATGGTCTATTGTAGAACAATATACTAATTCTTTGTTAGTATGAAGTGTTTGTTTAATTGTATTAAAAAATTGCTCTTGGCTAAAATCTTTTCCTGCTCCGTCTTCATGGGTTTTGCATATAGCTTCTAATGCACGAGATAGAGCAATATATAATGGATATGGTCTGTCTTCAATTTTTAACTCATGGCGAACCATTACTGATGTTACTATTGATAGAGAGCCAAAAACTCTACCTCTTCGTTTGCTTTCCCAATCACCTTCCATAAGATTTGGGTTATATATAAATCTTTCTAATTTTGCTTTTCCATCTGTTTCTTCGTTTTGATTTTCCTGACTACCAATAACACTGGCAACCGCTTCATCTCCAAAAGTGATAATTATACGGCGACATTGTGCTATGTCTTGTGAAGATATTCCTTCTTTGAATTCATGGATAAGGTCTTCTATAGTTTGATCCCATGAAAGTGCCTTAGATATCAAAGCTCCGCGAACTCGTAATGACTCAGCCCTAATTATAAGGGTTAGTTTACTTATGAGTTTATTATCTTTTAAATGATCCCAAAGATATGTATCTACAAGGGGAGATGATGTTTTAAGTATAATATTTTTCAGATTTTTGGCGTCTTTTAATGCTTTGGGCCAATCTTTATCTGATTGGCAAAATCCTAATCCTAAATCATCAATAACTAACAGGTCAGGATCAGGCATATCTTTATAATTAACAATTTTTAAATTTTGGTTATCTTCAAATTTTGGTTTATAACATCCCAAAAATTGTTCAATTCTAAAAACCTCGTCTTCTGGATTTCTCCCTTTATCATCTACTCTTGGATATTTACTCCAAAGCTGATACGCTTTCGTAATATACTTATAATCATTAATAATGGATTGTTCTATGTGAACTTGGTCAGATACGTCAGAGCAAGCTTCTTTTATCAATTCACAAAGAAAACTTACTCCACCAGGGCTTTCATTAACGATCTCAAAATCAAGCATCTCCCGATGGTGAGAGGGAATATCACGGGATTTGATAAGATTAATATCCCATATAGGATCTCCTGAGACCAAAATAGTTTTTATTTTGTTACCCATAAGCTAACCCCCATTATAAATTTGTAACACTATCTTTTCTCTATTTTATAGCCTAAAGCAATGATTGCCTTCAAAACTTCCTCCGCAGTATTACGATCATATTCTTTTTCTGATTCTGGTAGTTCAGAATATGGAACAAGGTCTGGATTTTCTTTTTTATTGTCATCTCTCTTAGGTCCATAAGTCCAGCCTTCGCTCATACGTCTTTTCGCCCAAACATCGTGATTATGTTCAGCTAATTTTTCCATAAGACTTTTAAGACTTTCAGGCAATTCAATTCCTGTTGTATCTATTGGTTTAGGTTCGTATTTCATTTTTTCCCCTTTCATAATCCAAAGTTATACGAAATATGTTTTATTATTTTTTCAGTTGCCCCTGCGTTTTCCTCAATCATGGCTTGTGCAGTCTGTCCTGCTTTTAACATAAGTTCTCTATCACTTAATAATCTTATAATTTCCTTTGCCATCTCCTCAGAATTTTTAACCATAATACCAGCTTTATGCTCCATCAACATAAATGCTTCTAATGAATTTTGTATAGTAGGACCGAATAAGACAGGTTTTCCCATTATTGCGGGTTCCATAACGTTGTGAACGCTTCCATGAAAACTTCCACCGACAAAAGCTATATCACCAAGCATGTAAAGCTCAGCCAAAAAGCCGACGCGGTCAATTATTATCACCTGATCTGTAAAAGGCAAACCTTTCTCAAAATCAGCTAAAAATAGATATTTTAGATTGTCCTCTGATAACCTATTAGCTATCTCTTTTAATCTTTCTGGCTCAGGTTCATGTGGGACAACGATCAATTGTGTTTTTCCCCAATCAGTGAGGACTTTTTTATAAGCGGATATGACAACTTCCTCATCTTCTGTATAAGTGCTTCCTGCTATTATGACAGGGACATCAAACTTTGGCAATAGCCCTTCTAATTTTTTGCCAACGGAGTTTCTTCTTGCTATGACTTGATCAAATCTTGTGTCCCCTGTAACCTTAATTTTCTCAATATCTTCGCAGAGAAGTCTCAATCGCTCTGCATCAGCATCAGATATAGCACAATGCAGATCAATATCTTTATGAACGGATTTCATAAATGGACGAATTAAAGGTGATAGACGTTTTGATTCCTTATGCAAGGTTGCATCTACCAATAATATCGGAATTTTTCGCTCTTTTGCAGTCCACACAAAGTTCGCCCAAACGTCAAATTTTACAAAGATAAGCATTATAGGATTGATCAGATCAAACATCTTTTTAGCATTTCTTGGTGTGTCAAAGGGAAGGTAGCAGATCAAGTCAGCATAGGGATATTTTGATGCCCAATTATATCCAGATGGCGAAAAGAATGTCACTGCAATACGGTATTTATTTTTGATTGCGTTAATGATCGGTCTTGCTTGTTCAAATTCGCCTACTGATGCACAATGAAACCATATCACAGGTAGTTTTTTTCTGTCATCTGTCAGACCAAACGGAATTTGACTTTCAATTTTGTCAAAAAGCCCTTTTCTACCATTTATGCCATCGCGGGCTTTAGCGTTAAACAAGGCATATATTCTATACAAAAGGTATAATAGAGGGATAAAAATTGCGTTATAAAATATTCGCCATAACATCTCTTATTCGCTTTCACTCATCATTCTTTTTAATTGAGATAGATGAATTCCCCGAAAGTGCCATTCCCGCTTCAACCTCAATAACTCGGACAAAAGCAGAAGGCACTATACATGCAGTATGCCTTAGATGTTTGCTTGCAATTTGATGTATAGGGCATTCTACGATCGGTTTGCCGATAATTTCAAAAGGATCGATCTCGTCTATTTCTTGAGCCATTTTTTGTATGCTTTTGCATTTGCTTGTAGTAACAATTTTTATTTTGCCATCATCATTTGAATTTGCTTCAATGATGGTTTCAAGTCCGCAATTGTCCATTAATATCACAGCTTTTGTCATAAAAAATTATCCCTTTCATTTCCATGTTTGGTAATAGTCAAGTTTGACAAAGAGAGCTTAGAATATTGCCTTTTCGGTATTCTTATCAAAAATATGTATCCTATCTTTATTGAACCAAATATTAACTTTTTGACCGATGTCGGGCATCACAGTTGGTAAAGTTTTTGCTTTTATCATATTTTCTGCGATTCTGAGGTCTATAATATTTTCTGACCCCAAAGGTTCTACTATATAAACTTCAGCTTGAACGGTTTCAGGTGAAGGTTCATCTCTAATAAATATATCCTCTGCCCTAACACCGAGTATTAATTCAGCATTAGTCGCAGAATCTTTGATTTTTTTGCCGATTGACTCAGGAATATCAAGCCTAAAATCGTTATTGCCAACGATGAGTGTTGATTTCCCAAGTTCGTTAGAGTAAGTGCATTGAAGGAAATTCATGCTTGGACTGCCGACAAATCCTGCAACAAATAGATTAGCAGGATGATCATAAACCTCAGCAGGAGTGCCAATTTGCTGAATTACCCCAAAATTCATTACAATGATTTTATCTCCCATAGACATAGCTTCTATTTGGTCATGTGTGACGTATATCGTTGTTGCTCCTATGTCTTTTTGAAGTCGTTTTAATTCCGCCCTCATCTCAGCCCTTAGCTTTGCATCTAAGTTCGTCAATGGTTCGTCCATAAGGAAAGCCTTAGGACGTCTAACCATTGCTCTTCCTAATGCAACTCTTTGCATTTCTCCTCCGCTTAGTTTTTCGGGTGTGCGGGGCAATAACTTCTCTATACGTAGTATTCTTGATACTTCATTAATTCTTGACTCTATTTCTGGTTTTGGAGTTTTAACAGCTTTAAGCGGAAAAGCCATATTGTCAAAGACCGTCATGTGAGGGTAAAGTGCATAGAATTGAAATACAAAAGCGACATCACGGTCAGCAGGTGGAAGATCGTTGACAAGGATATTGTCTATATAAATATTGCCTTCATCTGGTCGCTCAAGTCCTGCTATTGATCTAAGCGTAGTTGTTTTTCCGCATCCAGAAGGTCCCAAAAAAACAGTAAATTCTTTGTCTTTAACATCAAGACTGATATTATTTACTGCTGTAACATCATCAAAACGTTTAACCAGATTCTCAACCCTCACATCTGCCATGTTTGACTGAACCTCCAAAGGTTAAAAATTTAATATGGACAAAAATATTTATTTACGGAATTAAATTCTATTAAGGTTTGGACAATTTTGAGTTAAAAAATGTTGTTAGCTAAACAGATTTACTTTTAATAACAATAAAAAACCAATACTTAAACACTAAAAAGACCCTTCACTTCGTTCAGGGTGACATCTTCGTTCAGGGTGACATATAAATGTAATTTTGAGAATATGTCATTTTGAGCGAGTAGAGAAATCTCAATGAAAAGAGCTAAAAAATTTCCACTTGAAAAAGATCATTAAAGTTTCCCTTTGA
>DTPJ01000676.1 GCA_011334435.1 Candidatus Poribacteria bacterium
CCTTTATCATAATTTTTCTGGATTCCCGTTTTCACGGGAATGACAAATGTGGAGCATTTTCATTTTTATATGGCTTTCTAATCCTTATGATAATTGGATTTAACTAGTTTTCAGAATTCTCAGACAGATATTTTATTATCATTTATCAAAGATGAATTATGAAAGCAGATTTTTTGCTCAGTTATATGGATTGTCAATCAGATTTGGCAGAGTTGCTTTAGGAAATGTCCGAATTAACGTCCTAAGCTCAGATAAAACTAATGATCAGATACAAGTTCGGACATTTCCTGAAATAAATGAAATTATAGTAACAGATGACAAGTGCTAATTTATTTGACAAATTGTAATATGAGTTGTATAGTATAAATGGATAGGTTATTTACATTTATAATTTTGTTCGGAACTAAAAGTGGAGGGACTTTAAGATGAAAAGATTTACAAAAAAGTTATTATGTTTCTTATTGTCTATCTCATTGTTTTTGCTTATTTGTGAGGTTTTATTAGCACAAGAGGTCGCTGTTTATAATGATAAGCAACCTGCATGGATTGATCCCGCACAAATGGTCGCTTCAATAGATAAAATATTTCCCAAAAAGGGTGTTCCATATAAGATTGTAAAAGCCCCTGAGCTTGAAGAGTATATGAAAGCCAATAAGACGGGCATAGTCATAATGACAACAGGCATTGCCCCCGGAGAGATATTCAAAAATCAAGGGAATAAAGACCTTGTCCATACATGGTTATTTGATGGAGGAATAATGTTCTGGACAGGTGATTGGCCATTTTATTATTGGGATGCACCCGCAAATTGTCCCGGTTCTGCTGGTGAAGTTTCCGTCTTTGGAAATGTAATTACAGTGAGTGTTGCATCTGTAAAATTAGAGCCAACGGATATAGGCAAAAAGCTCATACCATCTATCAAAGCACATACAGCAAATAGACCAATATCCCTTACAACGTTAAAGAATAACAATTATGAATATGAGAGCTATGCAGAAGACGGCGTAAACGCAGATCCAATATCTTTGAGGGCACCGAAAATGAAAGGATGGTTTGTCAATATTCATACTTGGCCAGAAAACGAAACTTATGATGATATTGCAACTCAGATGGCAGAGCTTCTTAAAAATAAATTCTTGACAGCAAAAATAGCAGTATCACCGATTGGCAGACTTACATCAACTTGGGGAAATATAAAGACAAACTAACTATATAATAGTGTTAAAATGAATTGAGCTTGGAAAAACCAAGCTCTTTTTTATTATTATGAAGGGAAACAGCATAAAGTATTGATATAATTATCTACTATTCTTAATACTGCCCCATGTAGAAGTCAATTTTCCAGATGGAGTTACAGGCGTTGCACCTACTACGCTTATAGATGAATCCTTTGTCGCTTTAGCTCCGACAATTGCCGTTGTGTTAGATGTGTCTTTGCCGGTTATAGGCACTACATCCTCGTCTTTATATATAAATAGCACAACACAATCATCTTGGGTGATCTGGATATTGTCAAAATATGCCCTGAACAATCCAGCACCATGTTTAGCAGAATCAGTAGCCAATACTCCGCCTGTAAGTTTTTTGCCCACAAGGGGATCAAGCGATATTTTTCTGTGATACCAGTTATCACGTGCATTTTTGCTTAAATCAGTTGCAGGATGTGCATTTAATCCATTCTGATCTTTTGCCCCTGAATCTCTGAGAGTTTTCCCATCGCTTGTGACAAAGTCAACAGCAGCACTGAAAACAGGATTTCCTGAGAACATAGCTATCTGATATTCTAAGAATTGTCCTGCCTCAACAGTAAATTCGCCTTTCCATAGATCAACATAGGCATAACCAGGGACATCAACTCCATCATAGCTTGTTTGTAATGCCAAAATCTTGCTACCAGCGGAATGTTCCCTTATAACTGGATTTGTGCAAGGCTTCTTTTCAACTGTTATTTTGCCATTTGCAGTTTTGACTGGTATATCTTTCCCAGTTTCGTCAGATGCAACCGCAGATTCAAAAGCAAGGTCGCTAATACCAACAGCAATGCCTTTGAAAGTTATGCTAAACAATACTCCTTTACCGCCCGGAGCACCTATAGGGCTTGCTATTGCCAAAGTGATCTTTCCAGCAGTAGCAGTATTTATTACAACAGGCACACCTGTCAACAAATCGCCAGCTTTAACCTCTGCTATTGATAACATTTTAGGGTCATATTTTAAGGCTATGTTTCCTTTAGCAACGCCAGTAAGGTCATCAATTGAGACAGTTGTTGTTATATTTGCATCTTGGACTCCCTTTGCATCGGCAATGGTAAGGTTTCTTGGGACAACCTGTTTTTCTTTTACTGTAATACTTCCATTTTTTACAGTCACAGGAAGATCATTTCCCATTTCATCAAATAGCCCAACGCCAGTGAGTTTAATTGGCATAGTTCCACTTGTTGCTTTTAACTCAAAATCTACTTCAAACAGATTTCCAGAACCTGCTCCCAATGGCGTCAATGCTGCCATAGCAAACTTTACTTTGCCTGCTATTGCGATATTTGAGAGGGGAGAAAGAGGTTTAGCTATATCAGTTGCCCTTGCTTCTTTTGCAACTGCGAAAGTGGGATCATATTCAAGGGTGATGTCTCCACCAGCGATACCCGCGGTGCTATCAACTGCAATTCCAATTGTCACTTTTGCCCCGGGTTCCACAGTGACGTCAGGCGCACTCACTTGGATGGCGTAAGCACTTGCGCTTAATAATAAGAAAATGGGAATTAACAAACTTTTTAACTTCATAATACCCTCCTTGTGAAAATATGGGTTGATCAAATAATTAAACTCCACTATAACCCTTTGCAAAGATTTGAAATTGTTAAAGCTACCCATATCTATAATAGACTTAGGGTTCAAAGATTAAAAGATAAAGACAATTCATTTTTCGCAGAGCTATTATAACAACTTTGGTTTTTAATGTCAACAACATATTTGTTGAGATCAAGAAAGGCTCAAGAAAATAATTCTTGCAATTGAAAACAGTTAATTTGTAAAATATATACAGACAGTATAGTAACATTTATACTAACTGCTTTAAGCCTAATAAACAAAATAACTAATTTGCATTAGCATATCAAGGAGGATGCTAAAATGAGGGGGAAATTAATATTTCTTGGTATTTACACGAGCCTATTAATGTTTTTTGTCCTATTTATAAACGTCTCTGTATTAGCAGGTATTAAGGATGGTCTTGTAGGATACTGGCCTTTAGACGAAAATGGAAAAGATTTAGCAGGGAAAAGTGAAGGAAAGCTTGAAGGTGGAGCGAAATGGGTAAAAAATGGTAGGTTTAAAGGTGCTGTTGAACTTGATGGAACCACTGGTTGTGTATCTATTAAAGGTTTTACTCTCACTACAATAGAATTGACCGCGGTAGCATGGGTTAATGGATGGATTCAGGGACCATGGGCAGGTATAATGTGTTCCCGTAACGATCCCACTACATTTTGGGTAGGAATTACGGATCAAAATACTCTGAGCTATGTATGGAATAATAACTCTGACAAAACTTGGGGTTGGAGGCAAGGTCCAATGCTTCCACAAGACGAATGGGCGATGACTGCGATAACCATTGATAAAGATAAAGCAGTTGCCTATATCTATACTGATGCTAAAAAACTACAATCAGCAGTAAATAAAATAGAACATATTGAACAAACAATTGCAGACAATCTAAAAATCGGTCGTGATGAATGTTGCGGAGATAATCGTCACATTAAAGGCATTATGGATGAGGTTATGATCTTCAACCGAGTTTTGTCTGAAAACGAAATTTTACAGTTGGCAACAAAAGGATTGGCAGTTGAGAACAAAGATAAGCTTACAATAAAATGGGGTGAAATAAAACAACAATAACAATCAATTGTCTTAACGCTTTGTAAGACATGCTTATTATCTTGTTTTTGGTTAGATACCCGCATGTTTTACAAAGCAATAGAAAAATTACTTTCCACCTCAAAGAGTTATGCGAAATTCTTTCCTTAAAATCATATCTATAATAATCGTTGAGATTTTAATGGTATCTGTTAGCATTGCACAAACCGATGGCTATTTTCAACGTATAGCTATGGTATCTGATGGGCGAGTCACAAGATTTACAAAATTTCCTATAACCATATATTTAGGGGATTCTAATATAAATTCAAATTATTTAGATGATCTGATGTATGCCTTAAAGGAATGGCAAGATGGGTCATCTGGTATTTTAAGTTTTGAGATTGTTGACAAGCCTGATTCGGCAGATATACTGATCTCATGGTCTAACAAAATTGAGGAGAACTATCGCGAACATCCTTTGGGAATGGCGGAACTGCACAGAATTAATCAGGAAAAATATTACGTTGAGATTCAAATATGTCTGCGAGACCCTATAACAGCTAAACCACTGTCAAACGACCAGATGAAAATAGTATTACTGCACGAGATCGGACATGCTATCGGTCTATGGGGACATAGCAAGGACAAGAACGATGTTATGTATTATGCAGATGAGAACCTTCATTTATCCGCAAACGATATAGCAACCCTCAAAATTCTATATTCTTACAACAACAATTATCCTATCCATGAATTAACCATATCAGCAATAAAAGAAGATATGGATCAAAATCCAAATTCCGCGGAACTACACTATCTCTTAGGGACAATTTATATAGATCAAAAGGATTATATCTCAGGTATAGATTCATTGAAAAAGTGCATAAATCTAAATCCTGAATATTATAAAGCTCGTATCGCATTAGCTTCTGCATATAAATCAATTGGACAGGAGAAATCCGCGATAGCAGAATATGTTGAACTTGCTAAAATTAAGCCATCTGCGATAATTTATAATGTTATAGGTGTCTCGTATTACGAAAGTGGAGAGATTGAACAAGCGATAAGTTATATTAAAAGAGCATTAGAATTTGACAGAATTTATGAGCCAGCCAAACGAAACTTGCTTAGAATATATCTGATCGGTGCAAATGATTATATCAATAAAAAGATGTATGATAAGGCGGTTTATATCCTATCTGAGGGAGTCCAAGTTTTTCCTGATAAACCAGAAATCCTAAATCTGCTTGGTATTTGCTATATGGAGATGGGAAAATTTGATGAAGCTGTAAGACAATATGAGTTTGCCCTTCGCATCAATCCTGGCTTTGAGATTGCAAAGAAAAATATGGCTTCATGTTATAACAACTATGGAATTAAACTTGCACAAGCAGGTCAATGGGATTCTGCTATTTCTGCCTATAAAAAAGCTGTTGAACTTTCGCCTGATATGGAAGGCATAAAAAAGAATATATCCGCTTTATACTGGAATCAAGCACAACATTTTGTGAGTATAGGCAATTATAGAGAAGCCTTAAACGCATATATTGAGTTTCTAAAATATGAGCCTGATAACAAGGACGGATATAATAATCTTGGGGCAATATATTCAAAATTAGGAGATAACAAAAGTGCGATAACTGTATTGGAACACGCCCTAAAAATAGACCCAAATTCAGAAGATATAAAAACAAACTTAGCCATCGCCCATCAAAAATATGGTATAGAATTAATGGAAAAACGTTCCTATGATTCTGCTTTAAACGAATTCCACAAATCGTTAGAGTTGATGCCAAATGATCCAGATATTTACGCAATTTTAGCTATGGCTTATGAAAGAATAGGGAAATTGGACGAAGCATGTAAATATGTTGATTTGGCGATAAAGATTGATCCGCAAAATAAGACCGCTAAAAAAATTATATGGAACATAAAGATTCAGCAGGCAGAAAATTATATCAAAGCCAAAGATTACGACAAAGCGTTAGAATGCTATACAACAATACCAGAAGATGAGGCTACACCATCTTTACATGACAACATAGCATATATCTATATTATGAAGGGCATGTATGCTTCTGCAATTGAGGAGTTAGAGATCGCACTTAAATATGACCCTTATGACGAAATAGCTAATAGGAATCTCATCAGTATAGAATCAAAGCTGAAACGTGAATTGTTACGAAATTCAGGATCGCAGGAGGTTAAAAACGATCTCGCAAGAGTTAGATTAAGTATTTCTATGTCTTATGCAAATCGTGGTGACTTAATTAAAGCTAAGCAGACTCTTAAATCTGCAATTGATC
>DTPJ01000050.1 GCA_011334435.1 Candidatus Poribacteria bacterium
CAGAATGGCTTACAAAGTCGGCGATATAGATGCTTATGGATACGGTTGCTATATGTTTGCAAGGGAACTTGTCCATCATTGGCTTAAACAACGAGGGGCGCAGTATTTCCGATTAAATCAACCGTGGCACTCTATGGAGTTTATGCCCGAAGAAGTTTATCTGACAAACTTTTGGGGAGACACTGCTGGATGGCAGATTGACGGACCGACATATCCAGAAAAAACGGGCGAACGACAATATGAAAATCGTTGGGTGAGATTTAAAAACGAAGATGTTGGGCGGTTTTATCGTGATTTCCTGAAAGATGATGTCAAAAAAGAACTTGATCTATTAAATAACCGATGGGAATCAAAGAGAAAATATATCAACGACTCACATATTATGCCATCAATGGTTCAACTTAGGTCTTTGTTGTTAAATGAAACTCCTGATCAACTTGCAAAGATCGCTACACCAGATAAGTTTGGCGGACCTGCATCTGGCATAATAGCAAGTTGTATATCTGTCTTACGCACAAGCCATCAAACTCGTTATGTTAGGATTATACCTCAAGGAGAGCCAACTCCCTTTGTTGCAGGATTGGAGCGAGAAGTGCCAGGACCTAACCCTTATCTTGCACAAGCGATAATATCAAGCATTCAAGAGCAAAAAGACACTTCAAAAGATATTTTTCCGCTTGTAACATGGTGGGGCTGGAGAACTCCATCAGATTATCATAGATGGGTTTTTGGTCAAGTTATCCCAGTGAAAAATGGAGAACCTATAAAGGTTAAAAATGTGCCTATCAATTGGAATACACTTGTTGTCACCTATGAATTGCCATAGGTAGAAATAATTTATGCTGTCAATTGTGTTATTCTTAATAAAAATTGCTATTATTGATTTGATTTATTCAAAAGGAGTTTCTGATGAAGTTAGTAGAAGAAAGCAAATGCGCCCCTCAACTTAAATGCACATTAAGACAGCAATTGCCCAATATAGTTGAGAATGTATATAAAAGCTATGAGCAGACTCCAACTACGCGAAACATAGGCGAAAGTCCCTTGCCGAGCAAAGAGGCTATAATAGAAATTTTAGGGCTTATGCGAGAGATACTATTCCCCGGATATTACGGCACTGCTGGTCTATGTTGGGAAAATGTCCGTTATTTCATTGGAAGCAAATTAGATCAGCTTTTTGTAAGTTTAAGTTCCGAAATCTCCAAAAGTTTTAGGCATGAGTGCAAAGAAACGGGTCATATATGCGTAGATTGTATTGATAGGGCAAGCCATAAATGTATAGAATTCCTTAATAGAATTCCCTATATTAGAGAGATGCTCGTTGACGATGTTCAAGCAGCTTATGATGGTGATCCTGCTGCGAAAAGCCTTGATGAGATAATATTCAGTTATCCGGGCATAATGGCAATAACAATCTATCGCATAGCACATGAGCTTCATATTCAAGGAGTTCCGCTAATTCCACGAATTATGACCGAATATGCCCATAGCATTACTGGTATTGACATACATCCTGGGGCTAAAATTGGAAGAAGTTTCTTCATAGATCATGGCACTGGTGTTGTCATTGGCGAGACATGCGAGATTGGAGACCGCGTGAAATTATATCAAGGCGTTACTCTCGGAGCGCTCAGCTTTCCAAAAGATGAAACAGGTGCTTTGATAAGGGGAAGAAAACGTCATCCGACTATTGAAGACGATGTCACTATATATGCAGCTGCGACCATACTCGGCGGGGACACAGTTATTGGCAAGGGATCGGTGATAGGTGGAAACGTATGGCTTGTTCACTCAGTCCCACCTGGGACAAAAGTGACTATTGAAGCTCCTCAACTTAGATTTAAGATGAACGATACAAGATCATAGCATAAAAGATTAATATAGCCATAAATTTCTATCCAAACTTCGGTATTGTATAGCCTCTGATATATGTTCCGTTTTTATAATATCGCTTTCTGCAAGGTCTGCTATGGTGCGAGATACTTTGAGTATGCGATCATAAGCCCTTGCACTCAAACCTAATTGTTTTATTGCTGTTTCAAGCAGTTTTTGCGCCCCATCTTCCATCTTGCAATATTTTCTGATCTGTTTCGGTTGCATGTGGGCGTTACAATGTCCATGTTCCTTTGCAAACCTTTGATTTTGTATCTGCCTAGCCCTATTAACTCTCTGCCTTATATCCTTTGAACTTTCGCCAGTTGGTTCGCCTATAAGCTTTTCATAAGGGACTGCGGGGACTTCAAGATGAATGTCAATTCTATCTAACAGCGGTCCTGATATTTTGGACATATACTTTTGGATTTGACTTGGCGTGCATTTGCATTCCTTTGTCGGATCAAATCTTCTGCCACAAGGGCATGGATTCATCGCAGCAGCAAGCATAAAATTAGCAGGATAAGTCAAAGATGCAGTCGCCCTTGATATTGTCACTACGCCTGATTCTAATGGTTGACGTAGGACTTCCAAGACGCTTTTATGAAATTCTGGAAACTCATCAAGGAATAAGACGCCGTTATGTGCCATGCTTACTTCGCCCGGTTTCGGTATCTTCCCACCACCTATAAGACCTGCATCCGATACCGTATGATGTGGTGATCTGAATGGACGAGTCGCTATCAAAGCGGTTTCTGATGGCAATGCACCAGCAACACTATATATTTTAGTAGTCTCCAATGCTTCATCAAGCGTCATATCGGGCAAAATTGTCGGAAGCCTCATCGCAAGCATCGTTTTCCCAGACCCAGGAGGACCAACCATTATTATATTATGTCCCCCTGCGGCAGAAACTTCCAAAGCCCTTTTTACATGTTCTTGCCCCTTTACATCAGAAAAATCAACTGAATATTCACTGCTCCTCGCAAAAGCATCTGATATATCATATTTGAACGGAGATATAACTTCATCGTTGTTTAAGAAATTGACCACTTGCCTAAGATTTTCAACTGGATAAATATTAACTCCATCAACAACAGAAGCTTCCTTTACATTATCTTTTGGCAAGATCAATCCCTTAATGCCTGTATTTCGGACAGTGATCGCTATCGGAAGCGATCCTTTGACTGGACGTATGCTTCCATCCATAGATAGTTCACCGATTATGACAAAATCGTCAAGCATTTCTGATCTAACTTGCCCATACGCAGAAAGAACAGCTACTGCTAATGGGAGATCAAATGCTGAACCTTCTTTTCGGACATCAGCAGGTGCAAGGTTAGCGGTAATACGTTTCATAGGGAATCTGAAACCTGAGTTCTTTATCGCTGCTGCAACTCTATCTTTCGCCTCTTTGACTGATGTATCTGGAAGTCCAACCGTGTTGAAATATGGCAAACCTTCTGTTATATCAAGCTCTACTTTGACTATATAGGCATCTATCCCTAAAACTGCCCCGCTTTGAACCTTTGCCAACATGTAATCTATATCTCCTTGTTTAATTCCAATGCTAATGCCTTAACTTTTTGAATGTCATCAATTGTTATATCATTCAATCTGAGTGGATAAATTGAATCGTTATGTAGAAGTGGATCGGCGTTTAAGTCAAATCCAAAATATTTGACCGCTTTGTCCCATTCTTTTGTCTGAGGTATCGGCGAATAGACTGCAAGTTTCGTTAAAGCTCCGCATTCATGGACATATCTAACGCTTTCCATCATTTCCTCTAATGGCTGTCCTGGGAGGCATATTAGGACATAAACTCCAATATCTCTGCCCTTATAACCTACTTTTTTCAGGTTGATTATAGCTTCTCTTAGTATTTCAGGAGTGACTTTGTTTCCAATAGCTTTTTGTCTTGTTATGTTAGACGTTTCAAGGCTGATCCTTATAGTCTTAAATCCCGCATTAAACATCAATTTTGCTAATGATTCGTTGATTTGGCTTGCGTGCATGGCGTTTGGAGTGTGAAAATTACAGTTAATCTTTCTATCAATTATCTCTTTCAATATGACGGTTATATGTTCATCTGGTTTTAGCAATAGAGCGTCATCGTAAAAGGCGAAATTCTTTGTTCTAAAAGCTTTGTAATAAAACTCTATCTCGTCAACAACTTTTATAGGGTCTCTTTGTCGGAACTTACCTGCAACAATGCTTGACGCACAATAAGTGCATCCCATAGGACAGCCCCTTGATGTAAGTATAGCTAACGAATTCTTGCTTGTCAAAAGATCATAAGCAGGATAAGGATAATCATCAAGATTTTGAGGAATAAAGCTAATATTTCCGCCGATTAGCTCTTGAACCAACTTTAATGCCTTAACTTCTCCTTCTCCACATATCACATAATCAGCTTTTGAATGCTCAATTGCATGATCATAACAAAGCGTCGCATAAGTTCCGCCGAGAATTACAGGAATATCTCCAAAGTAACCCTTTACTTCACTTATAACATCAAAGACCCCTGGATACCAATATGTCATCCCCGATGTTACCAAGATTATATCAGGCTTAGGAACTTTTTTAAGTTCATTTCGGAAGATATGTATCGGCAGACCGTATCTGCCATATTTTCTTTGCACGTCTTTGAGAATTTGAGGTTTTTCTATTATCTCCTTATGGAACTTGCCACAATCATATTCAGTGCTTTTAGGGGTAATTAAATTCTGATAGACAAGAAGTTCAGGATTATATCTATCAAGGCAATTGATAAGCGATATTTTATAGCCATTTGCCCTCAATAGTCCGCCGATATACAATAAGCCAAGTGGCTTTGACCACATATCATAAGCAGCAAAATCATATATCCAAGGGTTTATGAGCAGAACATTTTTGTCACTCATTTATTTTTGTCGCCTAAACAAGCAACTCCTTATAGTTTTCTGCTACTTTTCTGAACGCATCCGCGTATTCTTTTATTATCTCAGGGCGATAATGCTTGAACCAAGGTATGCTATATATAAGATTATAGATATTTTCGCTTACAGGCAAACTGCCTTTCGGCTGTCTGATGTCGCGATCACAATGAGCTAAACGAGTTGGCTTGCCATGACCATAGACGTCGCATGTGTTAAATAGAGGATGCAGATGAAGTGGAAAATTGCAACCTGGGCTACAATCGCTTCCCTCTGCCCTGACAGCCTCAGCAAATCTTGATAACGGCAGACCTTCTAATTCCTCTGAGCGATAAAGCCCATGTGCAGCATACCATCCGCCCATAGAACTGCCAGAATCTTTTGGAGGACGATGAGCCTTAATCCCTGGAACACCCTCTAATAGATCCCAAAAATAATTCATAGCTTTGAGAATTTCTGCATTACGTTCGTCGTAATGTCGCAATTGGACTCTACCAACAGCGGAACTAAGTTGGTGCATTCTATATTTATATCCACCCATTGGCAGACCTGCAAACTGTTTTAGATATTCAGTTTGAATGTTTGCACCGTAACGTTCATAATGCCCAAAAGCAATTGCCCGCTCATAGATTTCCAGATCGTTTGTGACCAGAATTCCCGCTTCACCGATAGCTAATGATTTTCCACTCATAACAGACATTGCCCCGACATCGCCTATTGTTCCAAGTTTGCGTCCCTTATATATTCCGCCATGTGCATGTGATACATCTTCAATAACCTTCAAATTATGTCGTCTGGCAATATCCATAATTGGGTCCATATCCGCAGGATAACCGCAATAATGGACGACAACAATGGCTTTTGTTCGTTCTGTTATCCTATGTTCAATATCGTTTGGGTCTATACAAATAGTGTCAGGGTCAATGTCCGCAAATACTACCGTTGCACCAAGCGAAAAACAAGGCAAGGCAGAAGCCCAATAGGTAACGCTTGGGCATATTATCTCATCACCAACGCCAATTTTACAGCCAAACATGGCAGAATGTAATGCACTTGTCCCATTATTACAGCCAAGCACATATTTTGCACCTATCCACTCTGCAAATTCCTGCTCAAACTTCTGTGTTACATCAATTCCAGACATTCCACCACGACGAAGAACTTCCAAAACTGCATCTTCGTCCTCTTTTGTGATAATGGGCCAAGAGAATATATCCCCCGGATTAGATTGAACTGCTTTCGGTCCACCGAAAATAGCTAATTGTGATTTCTTCTCCATCTCGTTTTCTCCTATAAAACATTTGCAGATCGTTCACAATGCCGAATTTAATTCTCTAAGATTAAATGCGTCAATGTATTTGA
>DTPJ01000828.1 GCA_011334435.1 Candidatus Poribacteria bacterium
ATGGCTCTTATATACAGAAAGCAGGGCAAATACGATTCCGCTATGGATCTGTATCAAAAACTTTTGAGATCTAATCCAAAAGATATAGAAATATATGAGGAGATGGGCAAGTTGTATGCAGAAAAAGGGGAAAAGGATAAAGCCCTTGAACAATGGTATAAGATCGTTGAAATATCGCCAAAACAATATTATCTGCATCAGACACTTGCTAATATATTGAAATCTTATGGCTTTAATGAGCAAGCCATTCAAGAGTATAAAAAAGCTATAGAGCTTCAACCAAATGCGACATATCTTTATTCACAGTTAGCAGAGATTTATGTTATCAATAAACAATTCAATCTTGCGGTTGATGTTTATGTTGACGCTTTGCTTGCTTTGCCCGTTAATTATCCAGATAGGACTGAACTTATCAATAATATTTTGGAACTATGTAAAATTGAGGGAATGTATGATAGGGTTATATCCAGACTGAATTCCAATCTTGAAAAACTGCCAAGCAATCTATCAGCTATTTCCGCTTTGGCAGACATATATTTTTATAAAGGCGATATTGATAATGCTATCGTATTTTTTAGGAAAATTACGCCTTTTTATTCTGATAATTCAAATACTCTGATGGACAAGGCAAAATGGTTAGTCCGTGAACAACAGCCAGAAAAAGCGGAAAAAATATATAATTTGATATTGGAATTGTATCCGAATAATTTAGCTTCTATTGATGCTTCAATGTCACTGGCTCAGATAAAATCAGATATGGATCAGCCACAAGAGGCAATAAAAATCCTACGATCTGCTATCTCTAAAACTAATACAATAAAAGTTGCAAGCAGAAAAGTCCCTTCAATTTTAACGATGATCGGCGATATATATGTGAATAAGATATACGATCCGCAATCGGCGATAATCGCTTATTCAGATGCAATGGCGTTATCGGATACTGACTCTAATCCTTCTGAAATCGTTGAAATAAAGCTAAAAATGGCTAATTGCCAAAGACTTATGGGATTTTACGATGCCTCTTTTGAGATATTAAAGTCAATTCCTCAAGATCAAATATCCACTGCAATTAAAGCCAAAATTGATAAAATTCGCGGTGACTGCTACTTTAATATGGGCGACTTTGAAAATGCAAAAGGATATTATAAAAACGCAACCAAGGGTAATTTCAAGGAAGATTGGGCAAATGATGTATTAGAAAAAATAGCCCTTATAGATGAATACTCAAATGGGCAATTATCTGATCTGCTAAAAACTTATGCAAATCTTGATAGATTAAAGGAATCAGGGGATTATGAAACTGCATTATTAGGATATTCAAGTGCGGTAAAAAGATATTCAAAAAATGACCTGACTGATAGAATTCAGCTTGAGATCGGCGAACTGCTATCATTAAAAGGGAAATATGACGAAGCAATAAAGGCTTATGAAGTGCTTGTCAATTCTGACGGGAAATTTGCACCAGAAGCTCAATTCAGAATAGCGATGATCTATTCACAGAAGCTAAAAGACAATCAACGTGCAATTGATGCTTATGTAAAACTGATAAGGGATTATCCAGATAGTATATTAGTGGCAGATGCACGAAGGCAATTACAAAAACTTTCCGCGAACATTAACACATCAGGACAGGTTTTGCCGTAAAGGAGTAAATTATGAGAGCGTTAGTGATATATGACACAAATTTTGGAAATACGAAGATAATCGCCGAGGCAATAGCGAAAGAACTTGGGAGTGATGCAAAAGCAGTATCCGTTTCTGACTTTGATATTAAAGAATTAGAAGGGATAGAGTTACTTGTAGTTGGTAGCCCAATTATCGGTTGGAGACCATCAGAGAGGATGGGCAAATTTTTAGCAAGCCTGAATAAAGACCAATTGAAAGGTGTTAAATCCGCAACCTATGATACGAGAGTAAAAGTATTTTTCCATGGCGATGCAAGTAGAAAAATAGCCAAAAAACTTGAAGACGCTGGGGCAGAGATCATAGATAAGCCACAGGCATTTTTTGTCAAAGGAAAAGAAGGACCATTATTAGATGGCGAAGTAGAAAAAGCAACCGAATGGGCGAAACGGTTAAAAGGCTGAAAAGACGATAAAATGAGAAATATACTTTTTTGTAAATAGGTATAAAAAATTATTTTTGGATTTCTGCTTCCGCAGTAATGACAATAATATTTTCTCTTGAAAAGAAAACCAGCAAAGTCTCCCTTTGAAAAAGGGAGATTTAGAGGGATTTTACAGATAATACGAATGGATTCCTGATGTAGTTTACCTCAAACAAAAGTTGGGGCAGAAATGAAAATATCATTTCCTATGAAGAAGTTTAAAATATTTACTAACATTTGCTTATTCATATTAGTAGGCTATACTTTTATAAGCTATACTGCTTCAGCTAATATTGAACTTTCCGTTATTAGACCCTTGGGAGAGTTTGTGACAAATAATAAAGAATTAACCGTAGAAGGATTTGTCAAATGCTCAAAGGATCAAATTGTTAGTGTTTCGGTCAATACGCCTGCTGGGGTATCTAATCTCGGCGAACTCAAAAATACCCTGAAATCAATAACTGTTGACATAGGCTCATCGCAATCAATGACAGCTTTGATATTCACACCTGCTTTTAAGGAAGACCTTTCGTTAGCACCAAGAGTTGTCAAATTAGCTTCCTCCGAAAATGGACAAAATTTTGAGGATAAGGGCTTGTTTAACTGCACTTCTGGAATGGGGCAGGATTACGGAGAAGCGAGGATAGATTTTAACGGGATTATAAAATCAAGATACATAAAAATCAATATAATTGACGGATGGCAAAAGGAAAAGGTAAGCATTTATGAGGTAAATTTCATTGATATCTCAGGAAAAACGATTAAGGGCAAAATAATAAACGTTGAAATTGGATTTATGGACGAGGACATAATATCAAATGAAACAGGTATTCAGGTTCACTTTCAACTTGATATTTTGTTAAAAGAAGGCGAAAATCACATCTTTATCTCATCAAAAGCGATAGATACAAAAAAAATACCAAATACCATTGAGGAAGATTCCCTATTAGTTAAGGCTATTTATATCTCTGAGGTTATTATTAAGGACAAACCGATCACGTTAAGCGACGGTTATAAAGCAGAATTGACTATTCCATCAGAAACTCTGAGTTCCAACCTAAAAAAAATCAATATTATTCCAATAGACGTTAAGCAGATTGAATGGACTACTTATGCAGACAACAGAAGTATAGTCAAAGGAACATTGCCTGTCCTTGCGTATAAGTTTGATATGGGGCTAAAAACGCCATTCTACGCAACAGCAAAAGATTCTCTTGAGCGACAGTTGCCTAATCTTGCAGTAGATGGTAATACTGAATACCCATCAACTTGGATAACCGCTTTAAGCCCCCTTCCTGTTTGGATTAAGATTGATCTTAGGTCAATAAACAATATTGGAAAGATAATAATAACTGCCAGGGTAAGCGGAAAAATATCATATTCTCCGAAGAAACTGACAGTTTTAGTGTCAATTGATGACAAAATTTATGACGAGGTTGCAACGATTGATAATTTTAACGATAAAACCACTGAGATCCCACTGATAACAACCCCATCTGCAAGGTATGTTAAGCTTTTAATAGAAGAAGGAAAACAAGGCAATAATATACAGATAAACGAGATAGAATTTAGAGACTCAGAAGGCACAAAGATAGTAGCATATACTCAAATAGATTCAACAGTGCTTATGAGACCTGCAAAATTAACACTATATTATGACGAAACAGACCTTGCTTCTGCAAATATCAAATCTGAAAAGAATTTAGCGATATTCGGTTGGAATGAAAAATTAAAGGAATGGCAGTTCATCGGTGGAAAACTTGATACAGTTAAAAATTCTATAACTGTCAACCTTAACTACCTTTCAACATTTGCCATTTTTGAGGCATATCCTCAGACGATCTCAATAAGATGGAACTATAATCCCTTCTCGCCAAACGGAGATGGTATAGCGGATACTACTACATTAAATATCAATTTAGGTCAGGAGACGATCTCTCAGGCAAAGGTTGAGATATTTACATACACAGGCAAACTTGTGCGAACTTTGATACAAGAGGAAGGACAATCAGGCAATATAAGTATCCTGTGGGACGGAAAAGATGAAAATGGCGATGGAGTTGAAATTGGTCCTTATATATATCAAATAACTATTGGGAAAAAAGTCCATAACGGAGTATTAGTTGTTGCAAGATGATATTGACATAATTACGATTAGGATAATGCGATGGAAGATAAGATATTAACAGGAGATCAAGCAATAGCACAAGGTGCTGTTGAAGCAGATGTTAGAGTTGTGACAGGCTATCCGGGGTCGCCCGGAACAAAAGTCTTAACAAGTATATTTGAGTTATCAAAAGGCGATCCGAGACGACATATAGAATGGTCTGCTAACGAAAAAGTTGCGTTTGAGATTGCACTTGGGGCATCTATCGGTGGAGATAGGGCGATGGTTTGTCTGAAAAGCGTTGGTATGAACATCGCTATTGATCCGATAATGACCGCAAATCTCACAGGCATAAATGCTGGTTTGGTGATACTTCTCGGCGATGATCCCGGTGCGTTATTGTCACAAAATGAACAAGATACAAGATTAATAATGGATTTTCTGGAACTCCCTTTGATGGAACCTTCTACTCCACAAGAAGCCAAAGATATGTTGATCAAGGCTTTTGAGTTGTCCGAAGAATTTCAGAGTATATTCATTGTCCGAGAGATCAGGTCCTTTTCTGTTATGAAAGGGCTTGTCAAAGTAGAAAACCCAAGTGAAATAAAATCAAAAGGTTTTGTAAGGCAAAAAAATCGCTGGATTTCTACTACCTTTAACGTCCTTGATAATCATAGAAAACTCCATGAAAAGCTCAACAAAATTGAATTGCGTTTCAGAAATTCAGAATTCAACAAAGCTATCGGTGATGGATATAATAAGTGCGTTATTGCAGTTGGATTTTCCTATACTAAGCTTATAGATGTTCTTGGTGATAAAATTGATGGGCTTGGCATTCTTAAATTAGGGACGATATATCCACTTCCAGAAACAACGATCACCCATTTTTTAAGATCAGCTTCACAGGTTTTAGTTTTAGAAGATAACGAACCTTATGTGGAGAATAAGATCAAAGCGATATGTCATGATGCTGATATTAGAGCGGAGGTTATCGGCAAGACAACAGGTCATATACCAAGAGTTGACGAAATTTCAAGAAGTGACATAGTTAAAGTTTTGAAATCTGAGTTTAGAATTGATCTATCAGACAAGAATCAAACGGATCGAAGAGCTATGAGCAAAGGAGAGTTGGAAAAGACTTTCTGTGATGGCTGTCCATATACTCCAACTTTTGAGGTTTTACGTCAAGTGTTAGACGAGCTTGGCGAAAGTCCGATAATTATCGCAGAGCCGGGTTGTTCAGTTCGCTTAAATGCACCGCCTTTTGAAATGCTTGATGTTAAATATTCTTTGGGGTCTGCAATTGGCATAGCATCTGGGTTAGCATGGTCAGGGACGAAAAATAAGCCCATAGCGGTTTGTGGTGATTCGTCATTTTTCCACACAGGCATAAACGCTTTGATGAACGTTATTCAAAATCGTGTTAGCATATTTATTATAGTGCTTGATAACTCTGTTTCTGCATTAACTGGCTATCAAACGCATCCAGGGACGGGATACGATATAAGCGGGAATCCGACTGCAAAAGTTGAGATAGCAGACATTGCCAGATTATGCGGAGTTCCTTATGTTGAGGTTGTCTCTCCTGATGATCTTGATATGATGAGATCGGCGTTTCGTAAGGCAATGATTTCAGATGATATTTCTTTTTTAGTTGTCAAAAAGCCCTGTCCTTTAATTCCAAAATAAAAGGGTTATTAAATGTTAGCTATTAAATTTGTTACCAAAGAACCATTCAAAGGTTTCAATATAAACTGTTATGGACATGATTGTATGAGTGATTTTTATCCCAAAGGTCCTGCTAAAAATGGAACTGTTCTGGGGAAAGCTTATCAGGAGCCACATCCTCAACCTTGGTTTGGACAAGTTACACCATTAGTGGAATATAAGATTGGTGATGGGATAATCATTGTCAGTGGTTGGCGTTTCA
>DTPJ01000500.1 GCA_011334435.1 Candidatus Poribacteria bacterium
AGCGAGATCGGGCAATTCAAGTTCAGCTGTAACTAACAAATGAAATATCCCTTGCTCATCACGGAAAGCATAAGGATCGCGATAATGCCCCTTTCTATAAGGCGGTTCTGGTGATGCTAATGGGTTAGGCGTCGTTTTCTTGAAGTTTATGCCATCTAAACTTGTTGCAAGACTGATATATTCACCTACATTAGGCTCTCTTGTGGCATAAAATGCATAATATACGCCTTGATGGAATATGACAGAACCTGTGCAAATTGAGCCTTCAAATTCTTCGGTTATTGGAATTGCCAAAGGGTGATGCGTCCAATTGATAAGGTCTGTTGATGAGGCATGCGCCCATTGATGCGCCCCATAGCCCCATTTGCTTCTATGATGACGTCTATCAAAAAGATAGAAAAGGTGAAAAATGCCATCATGATAAAATGGCATACAATCCCCTACATTAGTGTTATGACCTCTTGGTTTCCAATATTGCGTTATCGGCTTTTCCTCGCCTAAGATTTGTTTTTCCCGAATTCTTGCTTCTTCTTCACCTCCGCTAATTTTGACTATCTCTTCATCTGACAATGGACGATCCCAGATAGCGATGTGATCTATAAACCCATAAAATCCTGAAACTATTTTGCCATCATAAGAATCAGCACCTATAAGGAAAGGCTCAGAATTTTCTCGTCTTAAAGACCCAATTGTCCATTCCTCGTCCACTAAGACACCATCAACAAACAGATCAACTTTATAACTATTATATCTAATAACAACATCATGCCAAGTAGTCGCACCTATTATGGATATTGGCACATTGACCTGTAAAGGACGATCATTTGAATCTAATCCAAGTTCAAAGACCAAAGCTGTCCCTATTTTAGTATCAGCAGAATACATCTTATAAAGCAAATTTTTATCTTCTCCATACTTGGAGAAAATCGGCGCATTCCATCTGCCAGAAGGGTCTTTCAACCTGATGCAAAGAGACATTGTCTTCCCAGCAAGATTTAATTTCTCTTTTGATTCTGCTTCTAAGTAACCCCCTCGGAATTCTGCTACATAACCATCTCCTCCATGCCTAAAAGATTCTTCATACTCTTCACCGTTAAGTTTCACGCCCAAAGTAACATTGTCATGTGAGATAAAAGAGACATTTTTCTGAGTATCATTATTGAGACTTGACATCTGCCAAAAAGCTATGGCATCACCAAACAGCAATTTAATATCTGTTCTTTGCTCTTTGTTGACGTTATGCAAATTAGCAGGTGTATTATCAAGCCATAACGACTCAGCTTTTCTATCCATTGCAACTCCCCCTCTCAAGTAGTTGCTTTTATAATTGAAAAGCTTGTTTAAATATGAGATAATAAGAATGAATTTTCCTTGCCTCTTTTTCATAAGTAAATACTTTATGATCTTATTATAACACTTTAAAAAGTGAATTTCCATAGTTTTATTTGACTTTTAGAAATTCCCTCTTCAGAAATTACTATTGATGTCATTTATATATATGTAGTAAAATGTAACATTAAGATTGCTTTATTATCTACTATTCATTATTCGTCATTTTGAGCAAAGCGAAAAATCTCTAATTATTGCAAACGTTACCAGTCACCAAAAACTAACTAAAAACTGTTATTCGCCATGAATATTACCGAAGGGTTTATAATAGGTTTAACTTCATTACTTAAAAACAGGCTACGTTCACTTTTGACTATGCTTGGGATCATAATAGGCATCTCTGGAGTAGTTGGTATAGTGTCTATTGGATCAGGGGCAAAAAAATTAGTCTTAACGGAATTTGAACGAATTGGGGCATCTAATGAGATCGTGATCTGGAGAAGAGATCGCATTAAACAAGGAAACAAATGGGTTCGTGTTAGTAGTTCAGAATATCTTGAAAATGAAGATGCCATTGCCATAGCAGAAAATTGTCCTGATGCTAAATCAGTCCATACAGAAATAGGTCCTTTTGATGCCCAGCTAAAATATTATGATAAAGATAAAATCTCAAAAGTTATTGGAACAGTTCCAATATATCAAAACAGCAGAAACTGGTTTGTTGATAAGGGAAGGTTTATATCTGATGAGGACATTAAAGATGGTTCAAAGGTATGTGTTATAGGTTCAAGAGTCTGGGACGAGTTATGCGGAAAGCAGGAAAATGCAATCGGCGATGAAATCAAGATCAATGGCATTAGATTTACCATAATAGGCGTTATGCAGGAAAAAGGCAATACAATGGCAAGTCAAGGATGGGACGAGACAATTATTATACCGGTTACCACAGTGCAAAAACGAATGACAAACACCCGATATGTCTGGCGAATTCAAATTCAAGCTAAAAGTTTTGAGTTGGTTGATGAAGTTGAGAAACAAGCGATGAGAGTCCTTGAATGGAGACACAAAGACGCTCATGACATCTTTGAGACTTGGACAGCTAAAAAAGAGATAAAAAACGTTGAAAAAGTTAGCATGATCATAAAAGGATTACTTGGCGGAGTTGCAAGCATTGCACTATTAGTTGGGGGAATTGGTGTTATGAATATCATGCTTGTCTCTGTAACAGAGCGAACATGGGAGATAGGTCTAAGAAAAGCTGTCGGCGCGAGAAGACGTGATATATTGCTTCAATTTCTTATGGAATCTGCTGCTATCAGTGTTGCAGGTGGAATTATCGGAATACTTTCAGGTGTTATCTTTGGTATAGGTGGAGCAAAGTTGTTTTCAACTTTTGTCGCCAAAGGGACTGAGTGGCCATCGGTCATTTCTTTCCAATCCGTTTTGATTGCCACCAGTGTTTCGTTTATTATTGGCATCGTCTTCGGTCTTTATCCCGCCAATAGGGCAGCAAAACTTATGCCAACCGAAGCTCTCAGACAAAAGTAAATAAAACAACTGATTTCAAAAAATCTTTGAAATAAATCATCAATAGTGCTATAATCTCATATCAAAATGAGATAAGAATACGATCAAAAAGGATCAAGGATGAGGAGTTGGTAAAAATGACAAAATTACATGAAGTTGCAAATATTGGTCAATCAATATGGTTAGATTATATTAGCCGATCATTGATAAAATCTGGTGAACTTAAAAATTGGGTAGATAAAGGGTTGAGAGGTGTAACATCAAATCCATCAATATTTGAAAAGGCTATCAATGGAAGCTCTGATTATGATGACGATATTAAAAAGTTAGTGTCAGAGGGAAAATCTGTTGACGAAATATATGAATCTATCGTTATGGATGACATAGCTAATGCTGCGGATGTTCTACGTCCTGTCTATGATTCCACTGATGGTTTAGATGGTTATGTCAGCTTAGAGGTCAATCCGAAACTTGCATACAATACCAATGGGACAATCTCCGAAGCAAAGCGTCTGTTTTCCGCACTAAATCGCCCAAATGTGTTCATAAAAGTCCCTGCTACATCAGAAGGTGTGCCAGCGATTGAAGAGCTTATCGGTGAAGGAGTGAATATAAATGTGACGCTTATATTTTCCATATCGCACTATGAAGCGATAGCAGAAGCCTATATAGCGGGTCTTGAAAGGCGATTGAAAGCAGGAAAAGATATATCAAAAATTGCCTCTGTCGCATCATTTTTTGTCAGTCGTATAGATTCGTTTGTTGACCCATTATTAAAGCAGGCAAATAGAGGCGATCTTTTGGGCAAAACGGCGATAGCTTATGCAAAAATGGTATATGTCAGATTTAAGGAGATATTTTTCGGTGAGAGATGGGAAAAGCTATCAAAAAATGGTGCAAGGGTTCAGAGACCTCTTTGGGGAAGCACCAGCACAAAAAATCCTGATTATCCTGATACAATTTACGTTGACAACTTAATAGGTCCTAATACTGTCAACACTGTTCCAACAAACACGCTCAACGCCTTCATTGATCACGGTATTGTGTCGTCAACGCTTGAATCTAATATTGATAATGCAAAAGCTGTTTTAGATGAGGTTAGCAAGATAGGTATTGATCTCAATGATGTTACAGAAAAATTACAGGCAAAAGGTGTGGAATTATTCGCAGAATCATTTGATATGCTTATGGATTCTATCGCAAAAAAGCGTGAAAAGTTTAATAGGTGACAGATATGATTATCAATAGAATAGAGGAAAAATTCAGTAAGTTAAAATTAGATGGCAAAAAGGCTTTCATTCCATTCATAACCGCAGGTGATCCGACACTTGATATTACAAAGTCTTTAATTTTGAAACTTGAATCCGTTGGTGCTGATATAATAGAATTAGGCGTGCCATTCTCAGACCCAATAGCTGATGGTCCTAGTATTCAGAGATCGTCAATAAGGGCATTAAAACATAATACATCTATTAGAGACGTGATCAGATTAGTTTCGGAAGTTAGAGAGGAAACACAAATCCCAATAGTCTTGATGGGATATTATAATCCTATTTATAAATATGGAGTAAAAAAATTCGTAAAAGTTGCTGTTTCTGCGGGAATTGACGGCGTCATCATAGCCGATCTACCGCCAGAAGAAGCATCTGAATTGATAGAACAGGCAAGACAAAACGGTCTTTCTACTATATTTCTTATAGCACCTACAAGCACAGCGGAGAGAGTTAAAATCATCTCTTCTGCAAGCACTGGTTATATTTATTGTGTGTCAACTACTGGCGTTACTGGTGTCCGTGATGAAATATCTGACATGCTTGCTCCCACTGTTAGCTTGATAAGACAATTTACTGATAAACCTGTTGCTGTCGGATTTGGTGTTTCAACTCCTGATCAGGCTTATGAAGTAGCGAAACTTGCTGATGGGGTTATTATTGGTAGTGCCATAGTGAATATCATTGAGAAATATCAGGATAATCCTGATGAAATAATTAAAACAGTCGGCGATTTTGCATATAGCGTTGCGGAAGCTATAAAGAGATAAAAAGATGGAAAATATAGAATTTACAACTGATGAGAAAGAAAACTGGACAATCGTTTCTTTTGAAATAAAAGATATTATTTCTCCGGGAGATTTATTGAACTTAAATCCGCCAAAAGTTAATGCAACAAAAGGCGTTTTGTTGAATGGACGTGGACCTATTTGGCTTTATTGTTGTTTGTCGCATTATTATCATGCAACGGCTTTTATAGCAACTTGTGATCCTCGGCTTGGGGGCGCTGTTGTTGTTGAATCTCACTCTCAAAGGTTTAGAGTTGGTGAGGTTATCAAGGAGACATAATATAGCAAATAAACTGTTGACTTTTCTTGGAACGGGCAATTATGTGGAAGTATATCATAAGTATAATGAAGTTCAAAGTGGACCCCACGTCTATATTCAAGAGTCACTTATGGAGATTTTCTGCAAAGAATGGAATAATGAAGACAGTGTTGTGATAATTCAGACTTCTGCATCAAAGGAAAAAAATTGGCATGGAGAAAACGGTCTGGAAAAGAGATTAAATAATCTAAAAAATACATTTAATATTCAAATAGATACATTAGATATTCCTGAAGGAAAAAGTGAAAATGAACTGTGGGAAATGTTTGAAGCCGTATTAAGTAAGATTGATGAAAAAGATAATATAATTCTTGATGTTACCCATAGTTTCCGATCATTGCCGATCCTTTCGTTGATAATCCTTAATTATGCGAAAGCAGTGAAACAGGTAAAAATTGAGAAAATTATATATGCTGTATTTGAGACTTTGGGATCACAAAATGAAGTAAAAGATATGCTTTTAGAAAAAAGAGTTGTCCCAATATTTGATCTTACACCATTTGTAACACTTTTTGATTGGACAATTGCGGTTAATAGGTTTTTGGAAACAGGAAATGCCTCTAAAATCAATGAATTAAGTTCGGAAAAGCTTAAACCTATCTTAAGAGAATCTGAAGGTAGAGAAGGAACTCGTATGCAAGTTTGAAAAAATAATAGTAAATGGTTAGGAATTTAGTTGAATTTTTCTGGTTGACAATTTAATTTTGCAAATGGTATATTATAATTCAATTATGTTTTACATCCCTTAGTAGTTAAATTACTCCAACTGGGAGGGAACAGGTTAAATGATGTTGTGATGTTCAAATCGTTTGAGCATCAGGTTTGTGATCTGTATTTGTGAGTTAAAACTTAAACTATGAAAGGAGATTTTTTATGA
>DTPJ01000615.1 GCA_011334435.1 Candidatus Poribacteria bacterium
GTGAACCACATCGCCTCAGCGATGACGATCCAATAACAGTTTATAATTCCAAGTATAATTCCAATCAATATTGGACGCAAAAGACGATTTTTAGTCTGTGTAATCAATTTTTTATCTGACATTAACTCAATATATTTCCATAAATGATACCAACAATATATTACAAAATCGGATAGCTTATTATAACATTTCTCAATACGTCATTTTAAGCGAGTAGAGAAATCTCATAATTATTGCAGAAAGAAGATTATTCTATCACTCTGAACTTATGCCTAATTATTATCTACCCTATGGACATAATATCAAGCTGATCTCGCCATTTTTCTTGTAAGATTTTCTTTAAACGTTGATGGACTGGATTTGAAAGCGATGGGTCTTTTTCTGCTAATTTGAATGCCTCATTTCTGGCTATTTCTATAATTTTGACATCTTTCGCTATATTGGCAACTTTTAGGTCTGGCATACCTGATTGACGTGTCCCAAAGAATTCACCCGGTCCTCTTATAGCCAAGTCTTCCTCTGCTATCTCAAATCCATCATTAGTCTTGACCATCGCCTTCATTCTTTGGACAGCATCCTCTGTTGTTGGATTGGCTATCAATAAGCAATAGGACTTATGTTCACTGCGTCCTACACGACCCCTAAGCTGGTGAAGTTGTGCAAGCCCAAATCTTTCTGCATGTTCAATTAGCATCACTGACGCATTCGGAATATCTATACCAACTTCAATTACAGTAGTAGAGACAAGTATATTTATCTCATTTCGCTTCATGCTTTCCATAACAGCTTGCTTTTCTTCAGCACGCATACGACCATGAATTAAGCCGATTTTCAGATGGGGGAAAATATCCCTTTGGAAATGTTCTGCCATCTCAGTAGCAGCTTTCAGGTCTTCTAACTTTTCTGATTCCTCAACGAGAGGATAGACTATATAAGCCTGCCTGCCTTGTCTGATCTGATCTTCTATGAATTTATATATCTCGTCTCTTTTATTTTCAGATACCCATCTGGTTATTACCTTCTGTCTTCCAGGGGGCAATTCATCTAATACAGAAACATCAAGGTCGCCATAAACTGTTAATGCCAATGTCCTTGGTATCGGTGTCGCTGTCATAACTAAGACATCAGGATTGATGCCTTTTTTCTTCAATTCAGCCCTTTGCATAACGCCAAACCTATGTTGTTCGTCAGTTATGACGATGCCGAGATTTGAAAACTCAACGCCTGATTGGATCAAGGCATGAGTGCCGACGATTATTTTTGCCTCTCCTGATCTGATCTTTTCCAAAGACTCATCTTTTTCTCGTTTTGGCATATCGCTTCTCAAAAGGACTATATCTATGTCTATATTGGATAATAGTTTGCTTAAAGTGTTATAATGCTGTTCCGCTAATATTTCTGTGGGAGCCATTAATGCGGATTGATAATCGTTATCAACAGCCAAAAGCATCGCTACCGCAGCAACGACGGTTTTTCCTGATCCGACATCGCCCTGCAAAAGCCTATTCATTGACCGATTGCTTCGCATATCAGATTCAATTTCAGTGATAACCCTTTTCTGTGCAGATGTAAGCTGGAATGGGAGCGATGATATAAACCTTGGGACAAGATCAGTTTTACGCTTAAAGGATATGCCGACTTCGCCCATATCCCAACTCTTTTTTCTTAAACTAAGCCCTAACTCCAACAAAAATAATTCATCAAAAGCCAAACGATGACGGGCAGAATCTAAAAGCTTTTGAGAATCTGGAAAATGGATATTCTTAATCGCAGATGATCTATCTAATAATGAATATCTTTCTATTATGTCCTGTGGCAATATCTCAGGGACATAGGATACATAATCATCAACGACATTTTTAATCCATCGGCGTAAGTTTCTTTGATTGAGATTAGCTGTCAACGGATAAACAGGCACTATCCTTCCTGTATGTATAAGTTCTGCATCCTCATCTGAAAGCACTTCATAAGTAAATTCAGTTGTCTGTATCTCTCCATATTCTCGCTTGAATTTTCCACTGACAACAACTTTTGTGTCTATTTTAAGTGAATTTGCTATATATTGTATCCTTTTTCCAAATGCGACAAGTGAAGCTGTCCCTGTCTGATCGTAAATCACTGTCTTTGAATATTTCATTCCTCCGATGCGTCTTGGATTTGCCTCTATGTGATTAACTACAACACCTTGTATAGTCTCATAATCATTAGTTCTGCCGACCTGATATATTTGCTTTATACGACTGCGATCAAGGTAATCTCTTGGGTAGTATTCAAGCAGGTCGCCAATAGTTCTGATGCCTAATTCTTCTGTAAGCAATTGTGCCCTCTTAGTCCCTATACCTGCTACATTTTGGATAGGCATAGATAGCATTGTCTCTTGACCGGGGTCATATCGGATCGGTTTTTGCTCAACTTTCAGTTTCGGCTCTTGCGGATTTTCAGAAGTTGGTTGATTACATATTTGCTCTATTATTTTAATTGCCTCTTTAAGCCTTGCTTGTCTTGTTCCGGGTTGTATTTCATTATAGTCTTTAAATAATCCAGATAGCTCGGCAAGAAGTGCTTTTTGATCTGAATTGGCATATTGATTAGCCCTATTAACCCAATTTGCAATATAGTCCCTGAACCCACCATAAACAGCCATATCTTGACAGCCGGTTCTTATTTCCTGCTTAAAAGGACGCTTTATGATGTCTAAAATTGACAATAAGTCATTCATGGTCTTCTAATTAAGTCCCTCATCAAGCACGATCAGATAATTTTTTAGGGGAACATAGTTTGTAACAGAATTGCCCGATCCAAGCAAATATCCACCACCGGGCATACATTCATCTATTATGTTTCTGACGTATTTTCTGAGATCAGGTTCATCTAATCGGCAGATTTTGTCAACATCAACACCGCCAATAACAGCAATTCTGTCGCCATATTTGGCTTTGAATTGTGGAACAGGCATGATTTCGTCCTCAAAAGAATGTTTTGCATCTATTTTAACATCGTTGATAAGGTCTTCCATTATTGATTCAAGGTTTCCGCATGAATGGAGTATATACAAAAGCCCGTTATCATGTGCAAGCTGTGCGATCTTTTTATGCCAAGGCAGGATGTATTCCCTTATAAATTTCGGCGATATAATAGTTGCAGTTTTATATCCCATATCATCACCTTGAAAGAAGCCGACGAGGTTTTTTACACCGATGATGCTTTTATACCAGTCAAGGATTAACTCTCCTGCCCTATCAAAAACTGCTTTGACAAGTTTAGGATCGTCATAAAGTAGATAAGAAAGCGTCTCAGCACCAAATAGGATATTAAGCCCAATTTCAAATATGCCGGCACTGGGGCATGCAAGAAATCCCATTCCATCAGGCAAATTTTCTGTGACAAAATCAACAGCCCAATTATCAACATCGTCCATTGATGGCCATGGATATTTTTCAAAATCGTCCCATGAGCTTATAATCCCTTTGCCTTCTTCTGTCCATTTGCGTTCACTTCTTGCTAATTGTGCAGTATCTTTGCCTCCACGGGTCCTTGATTCAAAATGATAGCCACTTGAAAAGCGAAAATCAGCGGTAAGCCGAATACAATCAAAACCGAGCCTATACCAGCAATCAATATAGTTCATAAGATATGCTTTCTGCGATTCTCTGTCATTTGAAGATGGTTCTATCCATTTTTTCCCGAGCCAATCTTCTGTTAATTCCCTTATTATCTCTTTATCTATATGGAGTTCCATAAAAGGTGGTTTTTGTGGTATTGTTTGTTTTAATATGACTTTTTTGAAATTTTCTTTGTCTGGCGAAGGATTTTCCAATGGTATTCTCATATTTATCTCCTTATATCATATTCATCTCCAAAGGCGGCAATGGTATCGGCAGGCACACATCAAGCAAGTCTTTCATTTTCCCTTCAACTTTAATATTCTTGACTTCCTCTCCCGGCGGAGTTCCCAATAATGTCCAAACCATATTCGTCATTCCTTCAATAGTCAATGATCCGTCTTTGCACCATGCGGAATATCTTTCATTTCCTGCGGAGAATCGCATAGAACTGACGAAATCCTCTGGCAGATAGCTTGTAAAATATGGTTTCAGTTTTGTCATAGTCCTCACAAAATCAATAACGCAATTTGTCCCGGGTCTTGTTGTCGGATTATAATCAGCACCATAGCTTGCAAGCAATATTTTGATTAGATTATCGTTTCTCTGGACATCAATCTCTATCTCTCCTCCATCTGGTAGATCAAGTGCTAATTTAGCTAACGCAGTAGATATTGAGAATCTGTCGCCTGCATACTCCATCACACGCCTATATTTACGCTCATTATTTTCTAACAATTTTGTTATTAAAATATACGCGGTAGGCACTTCTCCAATAGATGCGATAATAAACTCAACAGGTCGTCCAACGCAATGTCCATAGTTGATAACTATCTCATAATCGTTTATTGGGCGAATGCTATGTATCGGTTCTTGCTCGTTTAGATATGCTAATATCAATATATCATTGATCGTTGCAGTCCTAATATTTGTCCCTGTTTGTATGTTTGACACTGCTTCTTTTTTTATGATCAACCTATCTAATCCACCGACAAATCTTGATCCTGCCCTTCTATACATCTCACGATTGCCCGATATACATACAAAATCAACGTTATCCTCATGGAAACGTTTCATCGTAGCAGATAATACTGTGCTTGCTAAACCGAGTTTTCTATATTCTGATTTTGTGCAAACACTGCCGATATAGCCAAGTCGTAACTTATGACCATGAAACGAAAAATCTCTCTCTAATCTACCTATAAATGAGACTGGTTGACCCTCTTTATTGAACATAGCAAAGCAATTTTCTCTTGCCTCTGCGCGAAGACCCATAGGCCAACCTCTTGCGCCAGTCTGAAAGTTCGGCGAGTTACTGAAAAAGATCGATCTGCAAAGTTCCCCAACCGCTTCTGCTTCATGTTCATAAGGTGTTCTAGGTCCGTCAAATTCCATAAGATTGGCTTCTGGCATTAAGATTCCTCCTCAATGTATCTTAATCATTTATATCTTGATTTTTAACCGCTAATCTGATAGCATTATCTCACAAATACCATTTTTTTTCAATGAGTAATTGCTAAAAGGAGCGTTTATGGATATAGATAAAATAGAAAATCGTTGGTTTCCGCCATCACCTCATAAAGAGGCAGTTTTAGAGTTTTTAAAAAAAGGCAGAGCGCATATAGAAGAACGCGGTCATAATATGCCTCCGCTTCTCGTATTTGAAGACGGCGGAGTAATGGAATTGCCTCGCGCAAGATATATAAATGGCAACTTTTCTCCTGACGAATCATCTCCCGTATCAAGACAGACTAATTATAGCGATGTTTGCGGAACTATTGATGAGTTTAAAAGACTATTAAAAGATAAACCTGATCTTGCCAAAGACAATCCAGCAAGGCTTTTTGAGCTAATTGATGATATGTTTTATCTGCTTTCCCGCATGCAGAGACGAAGGGAAGTTTATAAAGAGGCGGTAGAGTCTATCGTAACATTGGTTGAAAAAATGAAACAGATTACAGGACCAAACACAGAAGACGCCTATCAAAAAGGAGATATATTAAAAGAATTTCTCAAAAATACACCAGACAAAGTTTCAGAAAATCTTGAATATCTCTATAAAACCGTAGAAGGTATACGCGATGTTGCAAACCGTATGGAAAGCGAGGTTTTATATCCATATAGAGACCTCTTTATTGAACTTGGGGAAATATATAACCAAGTCAAAGGCAGTAGAGAATGGAAAAAGAAAAAGCAATAGATTAATTAATTGCCTCACTTTGGGGAATATAAAATGAGATTAGCATCAATAGACATAGGCACAAATTCTGTAAAGCTTTTTGTAGCTGATGTTGATGACCAACAGATAAGAAATGTATTATTGGAACACACAGTTACAACAAGACTTGGAGAAGGAGTTGACAAAAGCGGAGAACTCTCAACATCTGCTATAGATAGAACCATAGATGCTATCTCTGATTTCAATAATAGAGCCAAATTAGCAGGGGCGGAAGACGTAATCGCAATTGCCACAAGTGCTGTAAGAGATGCGAA
>DTPJ01000687.1 GCA_011334435.1 Candidatus Poribacteria bacterium
AACTTCTCTGGATTCCCGCTTGCGCGGGAATGACAAATGTGAAGCATTTTAATTTTAACGAATATAAAAGAAAGTCCTTACAAAGATATGCTATTTTTTGTTTATCTTTCAAGAGTTTCTTACATATTTATCATTTAAACATATATCATTTTTATATCCTTTAAAAACTGAGGGTAAATCAGAAATTAATTATGACTTGTGTTTTTTATCCAAAATTTTATACAATATATAAGTAGTTTTTAGCGATAATCACAGGTTTGGTAGTTAAACTAAACCTAACATGAAGTTGCTTGTATCTTGCGGGATAAACACAGGTCATTTTTTATTTAAAAAGGGAGAAGATATATGGCTAAATATTCATTAGGAATAGATTTCGGCACGGAATCTGGAAGGGCATTATTAGTTGATGTTAGCACAGGTGAAGAGGTTGCTACTTCTGTTTATAAATACAAAAATGGGGTCTTAGATGAGTATTTGCCTGATGGTGAGACGAAATTAGGTCACGATTGGGCATTACAAGACCCAGAGGATTATATTAGGGTCTTACAAAACACAATTCCAGAAGTCCTCAAATCTGCAAATGTCAAACCAGAGGACGTTATCGGTGTTGGAATAGACTTCACAGCTTGCACGATGTTGCCGATTGATAAGAATGGCACGCCTCTTTGTATGCTTGACGAGTTTAGAAAAGAGCCTAACGCGTGGGTCAAGTTATGGAAGCATCACTCAGCACAACCACAGGCTAACAAAATAAACGAGATTGGCAGACAGAGAAATGAAGATTGGGTGCCAAGATATGGCGGAAAATACTCGTCAGAATGGTTCTTCTCAAAGGCATTACAAACGCTTGAAGAAGCCCCTAATGTCTATGAATATGCAGATAGATTTATAGAAGCAGCAGATTGGATAGTCCTTCAACTTACAGGCGAAGAAAAAAGAAACGCTTGCACTGCTGGATATAAGGCTATGTGGGATAAAAGGTTAGGATTTCCAAGCAGGGAATTTTTCAAGGCATTGCATCCCCGTATGGAAAATATCGTTGAGGAAAAAATGTCAACGAAAATCTATCCCGCAGGAACAAAAGCTGGCGAAATTACCGCAGAGATGGCAAAACTGACAGGTCTCAGGCAAGGAACAGCTGTCGCTGTTGGAAACGTGGATGCTCATGTTGCAGTTCCCGCTGCCACTGTCGTTGATGCACGAAAAATGGTCATGATCATGGGAACGTCAATTTGTCACATGTTCATGGAAAACGAAAAAGTCTATGTTGAGGGCATGTGTGGAGTTGTTGAAGATGGCATACTTGAAGGCTTTTACGGATATGAAGCAGGACAATCTGCTGTCGGTGATATTTACGCTTGGTTTGTCAATACCTGCGTCCCGCCAGAATACTTTGATGAGGCAAAAAGAAAGGGCATAGATATTCACGCACTACTTGCAGAAAAAGCTCAATCGCTAAAACCGGGTGAAAGTGGGCTACTTGCGCTTGATTGGTGGAATGGGAATCGCTCAGTTCTTGTTGACGCTGATCTAACTGGTCTATTGATGGGTTGCACCCTCAATACAAAACCAGAGGAGATTTACAGGGCATTGATAGAGGCGACCGCTTTTGGCACAAACAAGATCATTAAGTCTTTTGAAGATAAAGGACTGCGTATTGATGAGCTTTACGGATGTGGCGGACTGCCAAAGAATAAGCTATTGATGCAGATATTCTCCGATGTTACTGGAAAAGAAATTTTAGTTGCGGAATCTGGACAAGCTTCTGCTCTTGGTTCGGCGATGTTTGGTGCTGTCGCTGCTGGTAGCAAGGTCGGCGGATATGATAACATCAATGACGCTGCAAAGAATATGGCAAGGGTCAAAGATGAATCCTTCAAGCCAAATAAAGATAATCATGCAATTTATAAAAAGCTATATGCAGAATACGAAATATTGCATGATTACTTCGGCAAAGGCGCAAATGACGTTATGAAACGTCTAAAAGCGATCAAATCCTCAGTGTAAAAATAGATATTAGGATGCAGGTTTTAATCTGCATCCACTTTCAAATGTTATTTCACGTGTTGAGGGTCAGTTACTCTTTGCTTCATCAGTGAAGATTTTGGCTTTGTAGTCTTCTTCATCTCTTTGATAAATTCTTCGTATTCGTCTCTGTTCACTGGGATACGGACGGGCTTTCCTTTATTACCTGATAGGATTACTGCGTTGATCAATTCTAGGCTATTTATGCCTTCCTCACCGGGCATCAACAGAGGTTCTCCATATAGGATATGCCTTGCTAAATTACGGATGATCGCTATATGTCCGCCCTCTCTTTGCTCAATTGGCACATCTACCGGGGTTGATTTGGGGCTTCCCCACATGTTCGGGGTAGTATCATTAAACTGCTGAAGTGGCATTTCAAGCTCGTTAAATGTCAATCTGCCGTTATATATTGTCAACTTGCCTTTTTCTCCGCAAATTTCAATCATGCTTGTTCCGGGTGCTTCAACAGTTGATGCGTGCATAAATCCGATAGCGCCGTTTGGATATTCTAACATAGCAGATGCTTCGTCCTCACACTCCATTATGTGCCTTCTAGTACCTGTTCGGGCTATAACTCTTGAAGGGACTCCGCCTAACCAAGTAAATATGTCAATATCATGTGGGGCTTGATTGATCAAAACGCCTCCGCCTTCTCCTTTCCATGTTCCGCGCCATTCTGCTGAATTATAATATGCCTGACTGCGAAATCCGCTTGCGAAAAGGCATGTTCGGTAAATTTCGCCTAATCTTCCATCTTCTATTAGTTGATGTGCTGCTCTATAAACGCCAGACGCCCTGGATTGATACATTATCGTGAATGGCACTTTCATCTTTTTGGCAGTTTTTATCATCTCATCGCCAGCTTTTACTGTTACTGCCATCGGTTTTTCAGAAAGGACAGCTTTGCCTTTTTTCATCGCATATATAGCAATAGGTGGATGATAGTAATGCGGAGTTGCGACGATAACAGCGTCAACAAGCCCACTGTCTATAAGTTCTTTATAGTCCGTAAAAGCTTGGATGCCCAATTTTTCCGCATGCACTTTGACGGCACTTTCGTCAACGTCACATACTGCGGTTAATTGTGCTTCCTCAACCTTTTGTATTGTGTTGACGTGACCCGACCCCATTCCACCAGTTCCAACGATACCAAAACGCACTTTATCCATCATTTAGCCTCCTATGTTTAAGTTTATATAGACATCACCTCATAATCAAGGTATAATGCCAAGCACCAAAACAGGGATATCAATATCTGCTACTCCTCTATTTTCTAAGTCCCAAACAAATTGTTCAAAGAACGATACACCTGTTGACATACTATCCGCAAGTAATTTTAACGGAACTATTTCAATACCAGCGTTAATAAAGCCTAAGTTATGAAAAATTGTCATCTTTGCCGCAACATTATAAACCATAAATGAATACTTGCCAAATTGAACTTCAACTCCAAGCCCGCATTTGACAAAGTCCATCTCTCTAAAAGCACCTCTTACGTTATGAATTGGCATTTGATCGCAAACATAGAATTGATTTGTATAATCACATTTTACTTTTACTTTATTCCAACCAAGTTTCACAAAGTTATCTCTAAAAGCTTTGTTTAATGATATTGGACTGTAAAGCATCTTCCCCGACATAGTTTTTTCTTGGCTCTTTTTCTTTAAGTGATCATAAGCGTTAACGTTAGTAATTACTTGCCTTACCTCATCAAGTAATCCCGAATATGTCTCTTCAATTACGGATTTACCATTATTGAAGGAATATTCTCCACCTATTTTCATTCAGGTTTCCTTTCATTATATAGCCATTCTTTTGGTATTTGAGAAACCTTTTCCCTTCCTGTGGGATTATATATAGGCTTACCAATAGGTCTGAGTTTTAATTCACCAGATTTGAAAGCATCTATACGTTTCTTGGCTATTTCAATATATTTTGGCTCTTTATCAATGCCTACTGCCCTTCTGTTATTTTTAATCGCTGCTATAATTGTTGAACCAACGCCAACGTAAGGATCGAGAACGAGATCTCCTTCGTTAGTTAGAGCTAATATACAGCGTTCAACTAATTCAACAGGAAATTGACATGGATGAACAGTTTTCTCAGGATGATTGGATTTAACGTTTGGGATTTCCCATATCTCTTTATCCCAATCATTTATCACAACTTCCCATATATCGGAAGGGTTTTTGCCTAAAGGATTCCCAGAAGGCTTTCCTCTATTTTTTCCTTTATAATGCAATTTGCCGGGATATTTTGATGGAACACGAACAGAATCAAGATTAAATATATACTTATCTCCTTTTGTAAACCAAAGTATTGTCTCATATCTGCCAGAAAATCTTTTTGAGCAATGCAACCCGTGTCCAAAATGCCAAATAATTCTATTCCTTAGTTTTAAACCCTTATTCTTAAAAAGCATATAATAAAAAATATCTAAAGGAAAAACCTCTGAATCTTCAACATAGTTGCCAACTTCCCAACATATACTTCCATCGGGTCTTAGAATTCTGATTAATTCTGATATAACTTCATCTTGATATTGCAAGTAGGTTTCAATCTCAGTTTTCGCTTCATATTCTTTTCCGATGTTGTATGGTGGGGAAGTTATAATGAGAGATACCGCTTCATTTGGAATGGTGCGTAAAAAATCATTAGCATCTCCGCAATGCAGAATAATCTCTTTATCATAGGAGAATGTATCTTTTATGTCATTATCTTGTTTAACAAATGGAAAAATAGTCTGCATAAGCAAATCATCTATCTGTTTATTAGATCAATAATGTAATTATTAAAAATTTTACATGCAGAGCCATATTTAATCAGTAGCTAATTATGCACCTATCCATCTTTTAGGCGGGGATTTTTTCTTCTTTTTCTTTTTATCTTTCTCAGCTTGTCTTAATTGTCTTTGTGCCTCAATTGCTGCCCTTTTCCTTTCCTCTGCAATTCGTTTACGTTCTTCCGCTGCTTTTGCTATCTCCTGAGCCCTCTTCTCTATGAGATATTCCTGATAATCCGTATAATTCCCTATCCAAAGATGAGTTTTATCTCGTTCCATGAACAATATTTTATTGACGATCTTATCAAGAAAATATCTGTCATGTGATACAATTATCATCGTCGCGGGAAAATCGGATAAAGCCTCTTCTAAAACCTCTTTTGAGTTTATATCCAGATGGTTAGTCGGCTCATCAAGTATTAAAAAATTCGCATTTTGCAACAGTAACTTTGCTAATGCGACCCTGCTCTGCTCCCCACCGCTGAGATCGCCTATTTTCTTAAAAACATCGTCACCGCTGAAAAGGAATCTGCCAAGATAAGATCGGATCTCTCCCGGATCGCCTTTTGGCACTAATTGCCATATCTCATCAAGAACTGTGTTATTCTTATTAAGCCCAGATAATTCCTGATCATAATATCCGATCCTGAGATTATATCCAAGCCGAACAGTCCCCGTTGTCGGTTTTTCTTGACCCATGATCATACGTAGCAAAGTCGTTTTTCCAACACCATTAGGACCTATTATTCCAAGCCTATCTTTACGGTATAAATCCATAGTAAGATCATGGAAAAGCGTTTTATTATCATAAATCTTGCTTACATTTCTCAATTGAAGGACATCATCTCCACCTCTGACATCAGTTGTGAAGCTAAGTTTTATTTTTTTATCATCGCCTTGAGGTTTTTCTATTATTTCCATTCGCTCTAATAATTTCAGTCTTCCTTGTGCTTCTTTGCTTCTCTGCCCTGCATGATAACGTCGGTAAAAATCTAAGTTATGCTCTATCTCCTCTTGTTGGTGTTCGTATTCTCTCTGCTGGACAAGGAGTTCTCGCTCTCTTAGAAAGAGATATTTTGTATAATTGCCATTATATTCTCTAAGTTTGTTATTACGTAATTCTGCTATTTTAGTGACGACTTTATCAAGAAAATATCTATCATGTGATACTACCACAACTGCTCCATGATATTCAGTTTTGATGAATTCTTCCAGCCATTCAGTAGCTTCAAGGT